>JAPVWS010000344.1 GCA_027493295.1 Candidatus Versatilivorator vitaminiformans
GGCGTCGGGCGAGCGTCATACCCACCATTATACTCCCCACAATCTGGCAGATGCAAGGGTATGGTGCGGAACGCCATGGGAATGGACGGGTGCTCAGTCATGCTCATAACAGACTGTAAATAAGTCAGTTATGGACACTATAGGACTTGATTGGACGATCAGACCGTTTCGTGACAGGATTCCCTGCGGGAAGGCGGACGAGTCGGCCGCCGAACGCAGAGTGCGCATGAGCATCGGGCGCGGCCTCCTTTAGGATTTTGATGATCTGTTCTTCAGTGAATCGCTTCCGCTTCGTGGTGAGTTCCCCTCCTTCCTTTTACCGGAAAACTCACTCTCGAAGTGGACCGTTTTATGGGGGTGAGGTCAAGGTAGTTGATCGCTCTTCAACCTTAATAGGACCGTCTTCGGCTGCCTGCACCACAGTTCGCGGGGGTCGAATTCCGCCAATCCTCAAGCCCCCAAAGGGTAAATTGCGTAAATCACTCTGCTTGTGGACCTGCTAGTTCACAGCTGCAGCAGGGGGCTCCTCTTCTTCCCCACCATGGGATTCCATTTCCAATGGTACCCGCAGTAGGTGGTCTTTTAGCAGTTTCACGGTTTCAGGGTCGATCCTTGAAACCTTTGCCCGTGCCTGCCATTCCGCCACAGAGTCGTAAATGCACTGGCGCAGGTAATCTTTGACACTTTCCGTTCCTTCGAGCTGCGTTTCCCAATATGGGTGGCGCGTGTTGACGATAACTGTGATGTCGTTGCCCTTGGTGGAGTCACTGACCACGTATGGGTCGTTCGGCGACATATTCTGCAGAAATATCTTCCAGGTAATTGGCGGTGTGCTCGCAATCGTCCCTTGCAGCGTTGCGCTACGGGTGCCCACAACCGAGTCGATGATTTTCCCTTTGGTGGCGTCGATTGCTTCGGGTGGTGGTACGACGCTGATGTTGATCTGATCAACCATCTCGGGCGAGTTAAGTTCCTTTTCCAGGTCATCGAGCGCAGCCGTCACGTCCAATTCACTCGGGCCGCGTTGGTCCATAGTGTCCTTGCGCCTATGTTTCGCAAAATCGCGATAATCGCCGCAATGCTCTTTCAGCTTTTCTTCAACTTCGTCCTCCTGATTGCCGCGCCACAGAATATTGTCCTTCGTGTGGCTTACATCAAATCCGTCAAGATGGATTTCTCCGACCAGACGCTGGTTCACGAGGTCGTTCGACCCTTGCAGCTGCCCGTAGAGGCTCGACGGCCTCCAAGCGTCAGGCCAGCCCCTTACTACTCTGTTTGCCTGTAGCATCGAGAATCCAGCATCCGCGCGGCTGCCCTTGTCGAAGATACCTACCCATCCATGCACTCTCTTGCCGTCAACATCGAACTCGAACTCCTTTCGGTACTTCCTACCTTCGACGCCTAACAGAAGCCGGGATTCCAAAGAGTCCCATGTCAACAACTGATCTCGCCAACGAAGTTGAAGGATGCCCATCCGAAGATCTGACCTGTACATCGAGCGAAGGAAATCACCAATCTTCCCCAGCGTCCGCCCTTGGAACGTCCGGTTCATCTCGACAATCTCGACGATTGTGTAATGTTTGTCGATGGGTTTCCTCATGCTCTTGTGGACCACCGCGCCGGGCTCTCCTCCGGCTACTTTGTTCACGTCCACCGTAACCGAATGCTCCTGATCTTCCCCCAGTTTCTTGGTGGTGACCGTCCACTTGTTGCCGATCCAGCAAGCTGCGGTTTTCATGCCCATCCCGTATTTCGAGCGCCCGCTTGTGTTAGCTGGCGGTCTCGCCACATGGAGCGCCTGCTCAAGCTCAAGAACCGACATGCCCATAGCGTTGTCTGCGACCCGCAACAGGTCGTTATTCTTGTCATAGACGATGGAGACGGTCAGTAGCCTGTCCTCGTCCTTCTGCAATTGTTCGTCTAGCACTGCTCGGTTGTCGAAGTACGATTGTGTTGAGTTATCAACGAACTCCGCAATGGCGTGCCAAGGGGAGTACGCAAGCCGCCTGTAGGACGTGATCGCCTCCGGACCGATGATCAACTGAATGGCCATTGTTTCTATTCCTCTCCTTTAGTTCTTCCGTTTGGCCTCGCGCCTGAAAACGAGTGTGCTGTCTCCCTGCCGGACGATTGCGTACCGCTGTCCTGGTGTCAGACTATGATTCCGCAATGCGTGAAGGAACACCTTACCCGCCGTGTCTGTCCGCTCCCACTCCGACGCTTTCCCTTCGTGGTACAGCAGTACCCTCCCGCCTTTCTGCACCGGCAGACGCGCAGGCGCGTGAATCTCAAGTAGCCGGTGAAGCATCGGTACACACTCGCAAGTAGTCACTATTTCATCGTCCTCTGACGGATACTCGCCATTCAAGCGCAAGACATATCTGTTGAGCCTGGATCTGAAAATCTGGCAAATCATTACCTTTGCTTCGAACGGCCGTAATCGCTCTGCCCATCCATCCGCCGACGCGTTTACAATAACAAGTACCCGTGGCGGCCCGCCCTTGAACATGTCGATGACCCGGTTACTGTCGAGCGCCGTGTCACGCTGGCACAAGTAATGCGCTTCCTCCAGCCCGTACTTTGCCCGTGCGAACGTCTGCACCTGCGGAAGCACATGTCCTTCCAGGGAATGGTGTCCCATCTCAACTTCAACGATCCACCAGCTATGGTAGCTCTTGTGGATCAACGCAAAATCCGGCTTCCGGGCTTCGGCGTCGTCTTCCGAGAACACTGGCTTTTTGAAGGGAACCAAATGATAGTTGCCGAATAGATGCGCCGATTCCTGTTCTAGGACTCTCTCGAATTCGCTCTCGTAATGGCCCCAGCTTGCGATTTCCTCATACCATTCGTCGTTATGCAGAATCCGGGCCATCCGAATCTTATCCCCTCGGTTGGCGCTTGCTGACTGACCACTCTATCTCGGCCACACCATCCATCTGCGCCGCCTCCCTCAAAAGGCGCTCCTGCTCCTGCTCAGTCGCGTAAAGCGTGTAAATAAGGGCCTTCTCCTTTCCCTTTGCGGGCCTCAATACACGCCCGAGGCGCTGAATCCGCTGCCGTTGGCTTGCCGTCGAACTCACAATAACAGCGACCACCGTCTCTGGCACATTCATACCCTCATCAAGGGCACGGCAAGAAATGAGTACATCAAAAACGCCCCGACGAAACAGCCGTAGGTTGTCTCGTCGCACTTCTGGTGCGATTTTCGAGTGGTATAGGCAGACACTATGGTTCCTTTCTTGAAGCACATCGAACAGGACCTTGGCCGAATTCACGCGCTCGTGAAAAACAATTGTTCGCTCGCCCCGGTTCTGCTCGACTATCTTGGCTGCAACAGGTAGTCGCATTTTCGCAGTGGCTGATACGGCTGCCCTCATCTGCAAAACACGCTTCAGGTTCTCCTCCAATCCAACATTGCCCTTGGCATCTCTCGCCTTGCGCAGCAGGACGGCCGCCCGCTTGGTGAGACGGTCATACTTTTCCTGTTCGTGCGGCAACAGGTCCACCTGTACATTCACCAGATCGAATGGAGCAACGACGCCATCCGCATGCGCCTGCGTGTAGTCATACTCGAAGATCACGGGTCCTAGAGCCGGTACAACATGATCCTCGAAGCCCCGGTCGTATTCACGTTGCGGCGTTGCTGACAGCCCAAGCGCTGCTGCAAATGTGCCCTCCAAGGCCTTAGCATTCTCGGGGCTTCCCGCGCGATGGCATTCATCGACAATGAGGAAAACCTGTTGCCCCCGTGCCAGCTTTCGCACAAGACGACGACCGCTGTTAATCACCAAGACATTGACCACACCTGGCTTTTTCGGCTTCTCCTGGCTCGAGAAACACGCTATCACTTCAGCCGGAACTCCGAAGTCTTCTTGGAGGCTTACGTACCATTGGTCCAGCAGGGTGATCGTGGAGACCAGAATTATGATCCGCCCTTCCTCATGCTCTTTCCAGAACTCCCGTATACACAGGAAGGCAAATATGGTTTTCCCACCGCCAGTCACCACACTTGCGATGCCGCGCATTTCCTTCAGCCATTCACCGAGCGCCTGTTGTTGCCATTTGCGCGGCTCGATGCGCGGTCGACCCGAAGTCAGGTGTGGGTTACTAATCGGATTCGGAGCCATTCAAGTACCCAAACCGCCCGCGGGAGCCTTCCACATACGACTCATTGGGTTCAATTGCAAACCAATGCCGTCCAAGTTTCTCGGCCACCGAGCCGGTGGTATTGCTACCGGCGAAAGGGTCGAGCACCAGCATTTTCGGCTCCGTCAGAAACTTAATGAAGAATTCTGCCAGCCCGCTCGGCATCCGTGCGGGGTGCGGCTGGAGTTCTTGCTTACGGCAAAAATTCAGGTAGTCGGAACTTGCCTGCGTATTCGCAAGCGTAATGAGGTTTGACGGGATTGCCCCCGTATTGTCCTTCAGAAACGATTTTTCACCGATGTCGTGCTCCGAAGGCCGCTTCCCAGTATTATATTTTTTCCGCTCCAAGAGTCTTTGCATGGCCGCGCTGTACTTTGTCAACACCTGTCGATTGTCTGCGTGGGGGCGGTCCGTCTGCGCCATCCACCAGAGATGTGTATAGGCGTCTTTAACACGGATTCGCTCGACGTTGACCCATTGCGCTGGGCTCGGAAGCCGCGCGGGATTGTACCAGACAAACTGTTGGCATAACGTCAGCTTTCCCCGCTCCAAAAAGGCTAGCAGAGCCTTCAACGCCAGTGTGGACATAACAGGTCTGCCTGGCTCCCACGCATTTCCCAGTTCGAGCACGATAGACCCTTTCGGCTTCAGCACTTTCTTGAAGAGTGGCGCGAACGCCGCCAACCATTTCACATAGGCCTCTCCCTGTTCGTTTCCATAGCGTTTTTTTCGGTTGAGGGGGAATGGCGGTGACGTAAAGATGAGATCGACATTTTTTTTCAGATCCTTGCCATAAGGATCCGAATCCAGCACGTCTTCCGCCTTTCCGAGGATGGAGCGGCCCAGCGTGGTTCTGTAAGAGACCTTCGGCTTTTCCACGTTCTCCTTTGCCCTACGTCCTGCGGTACTCTGGTGCATCCGGTCGCTAACCTTTCTGTCTTTGCTTCTGCTCACTTGGATCAAGGCTCTCATGCAACAGTTCGAGCACTATCATTCTCTGGGTTGACCGCGTAGTTGGCTAGATTGCAAAAGCCTACCTATAGTAGCGTACTACGACTATCGAGGAACGAAATCTGTATAGGAGTTAAGCCGATTTCCAGTTAGTACATCAAGCTAGATGGTGCGTCCGCGACACCGGTTGAGAGACCCAGGGCGGCGGCAGAAAAGAGGGAAACCTATACACGGTCTCACCAAGTCTCTAGGATGTAAAGGCTTGTGACGCTGGCCCAAGCCTGAGAGGCCGCGTTGGCCAACCGCTGGCAGGCCTGGGCTGGCGGCGGCCTGTGGAATTGGTGGCTATCCAGTTCCTAGATCCTTCGGTGGACGTTGTATTGGGATCCAGCGAGCACATCTCTGGAGACCGCGCAGGTCGGCCCGAGGATAACATTCACAGCATCGAGCCGATTGAATAGGCGTAAAGTCAATGGAGATCAAAGACCTAATTGCGTGGCTGGAGGAGGACGATGCAAAGAGCCGCGAGATTCGTGCAAAGCGCCTTCGATATCTACTAGACATAATTCCTATACCGCCGGAGGGGATAAGCTTCTTGGGAGGTGTGCAATCCGAGATCTGTTTTGATGAAGTCAGGCGTTGCTATCTGGACGGTTCGTACACGGCGGTTGTGCTGCTTTCTTTGGCGTATGTTGAGAGAACACTGGCATCGGAACTTTACGCGAGAGGCTGGAGCACTGCGAGCACAGCAACGCTGAAAGTATTGCTGGAAAGGGCCTATGAAGAAGGAGTGCTGTCCAACATTGACTGGCAGATATGTTGCCGACTGGCCGAATTGCGAAATTCACACGCTCATTTCCAAGGTTTCGGAAATCCTAAAGAGAAACAGCCGATGATGGACCGGATGGTCCAAGAGAACGCTACCGCCACAGAAATACTCGCCAACGACGCAAAGTTCGCGGTCGCGTTGATGGCAAAGATTGTGAGGCGCCAGTTCGGTTTTCGAGTAAGTCTGGGTACCGATTGATGCGCTTAAGGCTTTTCCGGGAATAGTTGTTACGATCCGCAGCACGGGAACCTTGCCACTCCACTTGACAGCCTCGACTCAGCGTTGATGCTTGTCCGATCTGTCCACCAGTAACCGTTCAGCCAAGCCGTGATGGCTTGGACCCGGACGAGGAGGGAGGTGCCTGCAATTACAGGCGATCCGTCGGTTCTGCTCGCTACGCCTCCCCCGGACGGCGGATGGACTCCACGGTTTGGCCGAACGGTTATATCCGCCAACGTCCCGAATGGTCCAATGGATTCCTGTTCAATTAGAGGGATTTAATGAGGGGATGGAAGTGGGTTTATCCTTAGTAAGTCTATTATAATTAATGGTTTATATTCGAGAGATTGCAGGTCGTGCAGTAGCGTCGCGTCCTGATTATCCTGTCCATCCTGTGCATCCATGTTCAACGATCCGGAAAACCGGTTCGACCGGCCTTGGCCCCTGCTCCCGACAGGCCATGAACATCCCTTGTTTCACTCGCGGATGGTCTGCACGGCAGGAGGTGGTCCGGCTTGTCAGTACCTCATGGACGGCTTTAGGCTCTGGCGACCCCCTCAGCGCTCCCAATGGACCAGAAATCTCAGAAATTTGCAAGGGCTTCCGGCGGGGCCGCCGAAGGATTCACCGACGGAGCCGCAACAGGCTACGCCAAGCGGCGGTTCGTGGTAGGATTCGGATTCCGGCGCTCGGCGGGGGCGGCCTGAGATCCAGTTGGACCGGGAGGAGAATCCATGAAGGAACAGGGGAAGGTGGCCATAGTGACCGGAGCCGGAACCGGGATCGGCAAGAGCGCCTCGTTGCGCCTGTTGGAGGCGGGCTACCGGGTGGTCCTGGCCGGTCGCCGCCGGGAACCCCTGGAGGAATTGGCGGCACAGGCCGGTTCCCAGGCCGATCGGACCCTGGTGGTGCCCACCGACGTGGGGTCGGCGTCCTCGGTCCGCTCCCTTTTCGACCGGTGCCGGGAGAGATTCGGCCGGCTCGACCTGCTCTTCAACAATGCGGGCATCGGAGCCCCCCCGAAACCCCTGGAGGACCTGAGTGTCGAAGAGTGGCAAGCGGTGGTGGACACCAACCTCACCGGCTCCTTTCTCTGTACTCAGCAAGCTTTTGCCATCATGAAAAGCCAGACGCCCCGGGGTGGCCGCATCATCAACAACGGCTCGGTCTCGGCCCAGGTGCCCCGACCCAACTCGGCCCCTTACACCTCCACCAAGCACGCCATCACCGGTCTGACCCGCTCCACCTCGCTGGATGGACGCAAATACGATATCGCCTGCAGCCAGATCGACATCGGCAACGCCGCCACTCCCATGACGGCCAAGTCCAAGGACGGCGCGCTCCAGCCCCACGGAGCCGTCGTGGTGGAGCCCACCATGGATGCCGATCACGTGGCCCGGGCCGTGCTCTACATTGCAGAGTTGCCGCTGGACGCCAACGTGCAGTTCATGACCGTGATGGCCACCAAGATGCCCTACATCGGCAGAGGGTAAGAGGACGGGAGAACACCATGGCGGATTCGATCAATCCGGTGCACTGGTTCGAGATTTCAGTCAACGACATGGACCGGGCCAGGAAGTTCTATGAAAACGTGCTGGAAATCCAGCTCGGCCTCAACCAGGTGCAGTCCACCCTGATGGCCTGGTTCCCCACGACCGAGGGAGGCGCCGGCTCGAGCGGCGCTCTCCTTAAATCGGAGGGGCGCACTCCCTCCCACGTAGGAACCATGATCTACTTTTCCGTCGCCGACATCGAGGCGGTGCTGGCCAGGGTCGAGGCCAACGGCGGCAGGACGCTGACGCCCAAGACCGACATCGGGGAATACGGTTTCTACGCCTACTTCGAAGACAGCGAGGGGAACCGCATTGGCGTGCACTCGTCGGCCTGACTGGAGGCGTCGGATCCTGTGAGCGCCGCAATGGCGGTCAGCCCAATAGATTCGCGGATTGAGTGCCCACAACGGTTAATCCGCATCAGCCCGGAAGCGATAAACCAGAGAGCCTGATGCAAAATTCTGCAGCGGGACGTTTACCGGGAATGGCCACAAAAGGCACAAGAACACAATTTGTGACTTCTGTGCTTTTTGTGGTTAGAAAACATTTTTTAGCAGGTCGCACCCGATTTTAAATAAGCAGCAGAGATAACCTCAGCAGTCGACATCCATCCAGGAGGAAGCCTGTGGCCCGTCCAACCGATCTAGAACTGTTTGAAGAGCTGCGCAAGTTCGATACTCCCTCCATCACCAACGTGGTGGCGACCTATCCCGGCCATCCCCTCTGCCTGGGACTCTACAATCCCTGGACCGAGAACTGGTACACGGATCAAACCATACGCTGCATGTTCCCGGAGCTGGGTCCAATCGTCGGCTACGCGGTCACCTGTGTCCACGGGTTGCCCGACCCCAACTACGACTGCCTGAGTCTGGCCGACCTGGTGGAAGCCCTGGGCAATTCCAGAAAGCCCACCATCCTGGCCTTCCAGCAGAAGTTTCCGCCGGAAGTGGCCGGCAAGGTGGGGTTGGCCGGCGGCGTCCTGACCACCGTACTCAAGGCGGTCGGGTGCGTGGGGGCCATCTCCAACGGACCTTCCCGCGACATCGACGAGATCCGCCCCATGAAGTTCCAGTACCTGCTCAGTGGAACCACGCCCGGACACGGACACATGGCCTTTCGCGCCATCAACGTGCCGGTATCGGTGGCGGGCATGGACGTTGCTCCGGGGGAGATTATCCATATGGACGAAAACGGCGCCTGCAAGTTTCCCGCAGACCGGCTGGAAGACGTCTTGAACAACGTTCGGGCGCTGCGGAAGGAGGAAGCCGTGCGCATGGACCTCCTGAACCAGGCCAAGTCGCCCGAGGAGGTGCTGGCCATCGTGAAGCAAAACCCCTACGGCAGCACTTCCGACGATACGAAGCGGTGACCGATCCGGTCGAGGGTCGGTCCGCGAAACCGACGCCGCCCGGGCAGGCTCGCTACCCATCGCCGCGGTTCGGCTCCGGCCGGAACCGGAAGAGAGTATCCCATGGATGCACTGGAACAACTTGGCCTGGGGCTGGGGGGACTGCCGCTGCTGAGCCGGGCTCGCACCCGTTCGGTATCTCCGGAGAACCCCGGCGGAGAGAAGGGCCGGGGAGGGATGGCGGTGCCCGATCCCGCGACCCTGCCCTTCAGCCAAGCGGCCAGCGACCTGGGTCAGGGATGGAAGGTCAGTCCCTTCTACAAGGTGAAACCCGGTGAGACGCTGACCCTCATGGACGTCGAAGGGCCCGGACTGATCCAGCACATCTGGCTGGTGGCCGACCCCGCCAAGGGACGCTCCCACGTCCTGCGCTTCTACTGGGACGGGGAGGAGTCTCCCTCCATCGAGACCCCCGTCTCCGACTTCTTCGCCGTGGGGCACAACCGGTTCGCCCGGGTCAACTCGCTGGCCGTGACCGTCAACCCCAAGTCGGCTTTCAACTGTTACTGGCCCATGCCCTTCCGCCGCCGGGCCAGGATCAGCTTCACCAACGAAGACCAGGAAGAGCTGGGGCTTCTCACCTACCAGATCACTTATGCCGAGACCGAGGTCCCCGAGGGTGCAGGCTATCTGCACGCCCAGTGGCGGCGAGCCGTGACCGATCGCTCCCATCCCGAATACGTCATCGTGGACAACGTCCGGGGTCAGGGCAAATACGCCGGGACCTTCCTGGCGTGGACGCAGTTGTCGGACGGCTGGTTCGGCGAAGGGGAGATCAAGTTCTTCATCGACGGGGACGGAGAGTTCCCCACCATCTGCGGCACCGGGACCGAGGACTACTTTTGCGGAAGCTTCGGGTTCCCCGAGACCTATTCCACGGCCTACGCCGGCAACGTGCTCAAGCATCCGGGGGAAGACGGCCCGCCCAAGTGGAGCCTCTACCGCTGGCACATCCAGGATCCCGTCTGCTTCCAGCAGGACTTGCGGGTGACCATCCAGGCATTGGGCTGGTGGCCGAACGGGAAGTACCAGCCGCTAGCCGATGACATCGCCTCGGTGGCCTACTGGTACCAGTCCGAACCGCACGTGCCCTTTCCGGAGCTGCCCGGGCTGGCGCTGCGCTGGCCGCGCTGATCGCGGGCCGGACCGGTTGGGGCGGCGCCAGACGTCGCCCGGAGGAAACCGAGACAGAGACGACCGAACCCAGGACCCAACCTTCAAGGAGTGCGACATGGCTCAACTGACCCTGGCCACCTGCCAGTTTGAAATCCAGACACAGGTAGCAAAAAACCTCCGCTCCATCACCCGCCAGATGAAGCTGGCCAAGTCCAGGGGGGCTCACCTGGTTCACTTTTCCGAGGCCTGCCTGACCGGCTACCTGGGGAGCGAGTTGAAGTCCGTGCGGGAGATGGACTGGGAAGCTGTCTCGGCTGCCATGGAAGAGATCATGGAGCTAGCCGGAGAACTCGGTCTTTGGGTGGTGGTCGGGTCCAACCACCCCCTGTCGGGCCGGCACAAACCCCACAACTCGCTCTACGTGGTGAGCGACCGGGGGCGCCTGGTCAACCGCTACGACAAGATGTTCTGCACCGGAGACCACGACGACGACGGCGACCTTCACCACTACAGTCCCGGTCAAGCCTTTGTGACCTTCCAGGTGAAGGATGTGATGTGTGGACTGCTGATCTGTCACGACTTCCGCTACCCCGAGCTGTTTCGCCAGTACAAGCAGCTCGGGGTTCAGCTCATGCTGGTCTCCTTTCACAACGCCGGAGGCAGTCTAGAGAGCTATCACAACTACAACATCTGGGTTTCGACCACCATTCAGGCCGCGGCGGCCAGCAACTATTTCGCGGTCAGCGCCAACAACGGCACCCGCCGCTATGCCTGGCCCAGCTTCGTGGTAGACGCCCAGGGACTGGTCGTCGACCGGGCCCGGCCCCACCGCCCGGCAGTCCTGGTCAATCCCATCGACACCGAAATCGAGCTCTACGACGCCTCCAAGGCCTGGCGGGACCGCTGCATGCAGGGAACCTTTCACAGTGGGACCCTGACCCGCGATCCACGGTCCAGCGACCGGATCCGGGTCTGACCAGGCCGGCCAGGAATGCGACTGCAACTCCACTCCACGCCCGCCCTTCCGGTGGGAATGATTTGGCTCTGCCTGCCCTTGGGTCTGCTCGTCCTGCTGGCCGCCTTTCGCCCGGGTTCGGCCGGGGCCGACCAGAACGAACCCAACACCCTTCAGCAACTCAAGAACCTGTGGCCGACCGTTTCCTCGCGGGTGGTCGGCGCCCCCGACCCACCTCCGCCCTACCGGGTGGTGCGGGCCTTCCCCAAGCTCTCGCTGACCAATCCGGTGGTGGTGGCAAGGGAACCGGGAAGCCAAAGCTTGTGGTTCATCGACCAGGCTCCCAAGAAAGCGGAGCCGCGCCTGTGCCGGACCATCGGGGACCCTGCTGACGGCGCCTACGAAGTCCTGCACCACTTCGGGAAGTCCCTGGCCTACAGCATCGCCTTTCATCCCGACTTCAAGGAAAACGGTCATCTCTTCATCGGCAGCAACGATCGGGTGGCGGACGGCGACAAGCGCGTTCGCATCACCCGCTATCGGGTCGACCGCGCCCCACCACTCCGCTTCCACTCCGACTCGGCCGAGGTGATCATCGAATGGGAGTCCAACGGACATGACGGCGCCGCCATCGCCTTCAGTCCCGAGGGGCTGATGTACGTCACCTCCGGCGACGGGACCAGCGATTCCGACACCAATCTCAAGGGGCAGGGGCTCGATCATCTGCTTTCCAAGGTGCTTCGGATCGACGTGGACCGCCCGGACCCCGGGCGCCTCTACTCGGTGCCTTCGGACAATCCGTTCGTCGACATGGAGAAGGCCCGCCCAGAAACCTGGGCCTACGGGTTTCGCAACCCCTGGCGCATGTCGGTGGACCCCGGGACCGGGCATCTCTGGGTGGGCAACAACGGACAGGATCTCTGGGAACAGGTCTACCTGGTGGAACGGGGAGCCAACTACGGCTGGAGCGTCTACGAGGGCAGCCACATCTTCTATGCCAACCGTGAGCTGGGACCCACCCCGGTCTCCAGGCCCCTGCTGGAACACCCGCATTCCGAAGCCCGCTCTATGACCGGCGGCCTGGTCTACCATGGCTCCCGGTTCCCGGAGTTGAGGGGCTCCTACATCTACGGCGACCACTCCACCGGCAAGATCTGGGGCGCCAGGGTGGAGAACCGGAAGGTCGTCTGGCACAAGGAGCTGGCCGACACCTCCCTGGCTATCGTCGCCTTCGAGGTGGACGCTGACGGCAATCTGCTGGTGCTTGACTACCGAGACAAGGGAAAGGGAGGCTTCTACTCCCTGGAAGTCAACGACGCGCCCGACAGCAGCGAACGCTTCCCGCGGCGCCTGAGCCGGACCGGGTTGTTCGCCTCGGTCGCAGGCCACCGCTTGACGCCCGGCATGATCCCCTACTCGGTGAACGCCCCCCTTTGGTCGGACGGCGCTTTCAAGGAACGGTCCCTCTAC
>JAPVWS010000345.1 GCA_027493295.1 Candidatus Versatilivorator vitaminiformans
GGGTGACGGCCACCGACCTGGTGTTGAAGTGCACCGAGATGCTGCGGAAGGCCAATGTGGTTGGACAGTTCGTGGAATACTTCGGCGAAGGAGCGGCCTCCCTGCCCGTCACCGACCGCGCCACCATCGCCAACATGGCTCCCGAGTATGGGGCAACCATCGGTTTCTTCCCGGTAGACGAGGAGACCTGCAACTATCTCCAGGCAACCGGGAGGAGTGGCCAACAGGTGGAGGCATTTCGCAACTACTACAAGGCCCAGGGCCTCTTCGGCATTCCGCGCCAGGGAGACTGTGACTACACCCGGGTGCTGGAAGTGGACCTGGGGGAGATCCGACCCTCGGTAGCCGGTCCCAGGCGCCCCCAGGACCGCCTCGAGCTCGACCAGCTCAAGCCCAGGTTCCGGGAGTTGCTGGGCACGCCGCTCAATCAGGGCGGTTACGATCAGAAGCCCTCGGGTATGGGCAAGCGGTATCCGACCGGGGGGCCCGGCGTTTCCTCGGACGTGGGACATGGAGACGTGTTGATCGCTGCCATCACCTCGTGCACCAACACCTCCAATCCCGGCGTGATGCTGGCTGCCGGGCTGCTGGCCAAGAAGGCCGTTGAGAAGGGCTTGAGCATACGCCCCACCGTCAAGAGATCCCTGGCTCCCGGGTCGCGAGTGGTCTCCAGCTATCTGCAGGAAACCGGGTTGCAGCCCTACCTGGACCGACTCGGCTTCAACCTGGTCGGCTATGGATGCACCACCTGCATCGGCAATTCCGGCCCGCTGGATCCGGAGATCGAAAAAGTAGTGACCGGGAATGACGTCGTTGCCGCCAGCGTCTTGAGCGGCAACCGCAACTTCGAAGCCAGGGTCCACCCCAACATCAAGGCCAATTTCCTGATGAGTCCCCCCCTGGTGGTTGCGTTCGCGCTTGCCGGGCGCGTCGATATCGATCTGTCCTCCGAACCCATCGGGCGGGACAGCGACGGGGAGGAGGTATTCCTCAGGGACATCTGGCCCGGCCTGCAGGAGGTGAGCGACCGGATGGCGGCTGCCTTCGATCCGGAGACCTTTCGCCGGATGTATGGGGACGCCGCCGGTCGGAATGGTGGGTGGCAGGAGATCCCTGCCAGCCGGGGCGACCTGTTCGAGTGGGACCCCGATTCGACCTACATCCAGGAACCGCCCTTCTTCGAGAACTTCTCCCCCGGAGCCGGGGAGGTGGGGAACATCGAAGGCGCCCGCCCCCTGGCCATTCTGGGGGACTCGGTGACCACCGATCACATCAGTCCGGCGGGAGCCATCGCGCAGGCGTCTCCGGCCGGGGCCTACCTGCTGGAGCGTGGGGTTGCGGCCCGGGATTTCAACAGCTACGGGTCGCGCCGGGGCAACGATCGGGTGATGACTCGCGGAACCTTCGCCAACGTGCGCATCAAGAATCTCATGGTGCCGGGGGTGGAGGGAGGCTTTACCAGCTACCAGCCGGGCGGGACGCGGATGACCATCTACCAAGCGGCGCTGCGCTACCGGGAGCAGGGCACTCCCCTCATCGTTGTGGCCGGTCAGGAGTATGGAACCGGGAGTTCTCGCGACTGGGCGGCCAAGGGGACCCGGTTGCTGGGCGTGCGTGCGGTGGTTGCACGCAGCTTCGAGCGCATCCATCGCAGCAACCTGGTGGGGATGGGAGTGCTGCCCTGCCAATTCCAGGAGGGAACCGGCGCCGAATCACTCCGCCTGGACGGCAGCGAAGTCTTCGATCTGGTGGGAATCGAACCCGAGATCCAACCCAGGCAACAGATCCATCTGGTGGTGCACCGCCGGGGCGGCGAGATCGAAACCATCCCCGTTACGGTGCGCATCGATACGCCGGTGGAAGTCGAATATTACCGCCACCAGGGCATCCTGCCCTACGTTCTGAGCGGATTGTTGAAGACCTGACCCTGCTGTCAGAATGCCGGCGGCGAACACCCGGCCGGCCGACTTCTCTCCAATCTCCGCCCTGTGCTCCTTGCAATTTCTTGGTTCAAGGTCCCCGGTGCCAATCACAGGTCAAGGGGATGGGGGGAGTTTCTGTTCGATCCTTTCGAAATCCGAGGAGATTTTAAGCTTGAAGATCCGGTCGGGTAGCCTGGGGTTGATCTTCACGTTGGATAGCAGGAGGGTGAGGTGGTCCTCACTCACCTCGATCAGGCGGGTCTGGATGGGTATCCAATACTTGTGGTCGACCCACAGTTGGATCCGAGAAAACATGCTCTGCGTAGCGGTGGATCTGGGGTTAAGCTCCAGCAGGGAAGTAGGCCGGCCGTCAATCTGGCCCGTCTTGATGTGGCGGACATCGTAGTCCCTGCGGATGGTGCGGCTGGACCGGCCGATCCAGAACAGGGGCAGCTCAGCCGTTTTCGAACCGTTGCTGGTGTCAATTACCTGGTAGCGTTTGATTCGGGGCTCCAGAATGCTCACTTTTCCTTTTTCCAGCAGTATAGTGCTGACAACCGGTTCCTGGTAGTCCACCTTGAAAGTGCTTTTCCGTTGGCTCCTCTTGTAATAGAGCTTGCCGGCTTTCTCAGCCACGTCGTTCACCACGATGGTCAGCTTGGTCTGTTTCAGATCGGCAGTCAGGGTTGTCAACGTCTTGGCCCTGGCATCCATGCGATCCAGCACTCGCCTGGCCTCGGCCGACAGCTTGCTTTGCGCCAGTCCCTCTACCGCACCTGCGGAACCGACCGCCACCAGGACTGTCAGCGCCTGTGCCATGCGGGTCCGGTATCGGGTCTTACCTCTCATAGCATCTCCTGATCCGGTGGTTCCACCGAGTGAGACCAGCCGAGGATACAACACAGTCATGGGGCATTCAGGGGCGGTGGGTCTCAGGCTCTTTAGGCTGAACGGACTATTCGGGGTTGGGTTCGGTTGTGCTCACCCAAACGGAATGGCCGACCGTCTCTCCATTGCCGCTCACAACAGGTTTGATGTCGGCGACCACAAACGGTTGATTCAATATTTTCTCGATTTGGGTCCGGGCGGTGTGCATCAGACGGGTCTCATCCTGGCCGGGCGGGATCAGACGAGGGCTGACGAAGAATACCCACTTGCCCGGCTCAACCTGGGCATAGGAGATGTCCTGCGGTCCCACCGGCGCCGCGGGAGTCGGGGTTGGGGCGGGTTGGTCGTGAAATACGCTGCCGGGCGTGAGGAATACGAAGAGAAGAATGGCGGCGCACATGACATCGTAAGGGAAGGTGCCACGGTTGTAGGACCACAAAACAACAGACCCCAATCCCTCGAGGAAGCGTCCCATTAGTCCCCGCCTTGACGTGATGCACCGAGCCGGCCGATCGCCATCGACGCCGCCCGCGAAGATCGCTTGAGGCCAGCCCGCATTTCTCACCAGGCCGCTGGAGGCATTACAAGAAGTAGATTATCTTCAGCACCTTGATTGGCTCAATGTCAAGGGCTTGCGCATAACAGACGGCGCTGGGCATGCCCTGGCTTGTCCTTTTCCCTTCAGCGCGCACATGCTCCCTCGACCGTAGTGACCGCTACGCTCTTCGGTC
>JAPVWS010000346.1 GCA_027493295.1 Candidatus Versatilivorator vitaminiformans
TCCGCCTTGCCCTGCTGCAGGTCCGCCACCGCGTCGTGGACCGATACCATGGATGAGGCGCAGGCGGCATCCACCGCCTTGGCCGGCCCCCTGAGCCCCAGCACGAAGGAGACCCTCCCGCTGGCGCCATTCAGGTTGGTGCCGCTGAGAGCGTAGAGGCACCCGGCAGCCTCGGCGGGCTTGCTCGAGTCTACGACCAGCATTCGATATTCGTCGTTGCTGATCCCGGTGTAGACGCCGGTGAGACTCTCTCTCAAGCTCTCCGGATCGATTCCCGCGTCCTCGAGAGCCTCCCAGCTCGTCTCCAGCATCATGCGCTGCTGTGGATCCAGCAGTTCCGCCTCCACTGGAGAAATCCGGAAGAAGGCATCGTCGAACAGGTCGATGCCGTCAACGAAGGCGCCGTAACGACAACCTACGCTCTGAACCCCGTCGTCGGGGAAGAGCAGGCCCCAGCGGCCTTCTCCGGAGCCCGGCACCCCTTCGCTGACGGAGTTGCCACCGGCTTCGAGCAGGCGCCAGAAGGCAGAGATGTCCGCTGCACCGGGGAACCGGCACGCCATACCCACGATTGCTATCGGCTGTCCGGACCGATCCGGTGCCGCCATCCGCTCCCGATTCTCAGTCGCGTTCGAGGATTGATTGCTTGCCATCGTGGCCTCCTCCAGCCCAAGTTGTACGCCGTCTACTCCAATGCGGTAGCTGAACCGCATTATATCTTGTGAAGGCCGGTAATTGTACCCCCAACTGACCGGAGATGGCAGGTTTCCATTTTGCTACTCCACTTCCCGATACAGCGGCACCGACCCCGAGGCGGCCCGCCGGAGCTGCAGCCGGATGCGGGCGGCGAAGTCGTCCAGTACCGCCCGGGTCAGGAAGCGGACGCCTGCGCCGACGATCAGAGTTACCAGGACAACCGCCACAGGTGAGCGAAACAGAAGGTACTGGATCCCGACCGCAATCCCCGCGGCCATCAAGTAGACCATCATCAGTACGAAGTCCGCCGCGCCGCGGGTCGGCGCCGCTTGTTTGCCGAACGGCACACCGTCGATCAACCTGAGACCCACCCCAAGGTAAAGGGAAGTAACCGCCATGCTGAAGGCGACAAAGAGAAGGGCGTCCGGCATCGGCCAGAACCAGGCCAGCACCGGCAGCGATAGCAGGTTGGGTAGGGCGGCCAGCAGGAGCCACAGCGCCGCATGAATGCCCCCCGCAAAGGGGCGCAAGGAGGAATCGGGAGCGGTGAAAAACCAGGCGATAGCCTTGAAGTCATTGCCGTAGGCCAGAAACCGGCAGGTCATGATCATCAAAAGGCCAAGCAGGTGGGGCAGAAAGTGGATGAGGGCAAATTCCGGCCCGAAGGGAGAGGTCAGCCCGGCGCCGGCCAACACATAGCACATGGAAAGGATCAGCACAAAAAAGAGAGGGGCCGCGTTTCGTAGGAACTGCCAGTCACGAAACATCAGGGACCGCAGATATTCAAACCCCGCGTGGCAGGCTTGGCCGCCGGCAACCCGGGCAACCCGGGCGCCCACCCCCGACCCTTTGCGCTTGAGCCTCCGGACCCTGCTGCCGGAGTGCATCAGGCCGGAGACTCGGATCAGGTGGTCCGCCGAGAGGGCCCGCAGCCCCTGCAGGATCACGACCAACCCGACGGCCCCGCCCGCCACTCCCAGAAACACCGGGAGTTCATCCGGCAAGGCACCGGCTGCAGCCAGCCACCGCTGGAATAGCTCGACCGATCCCGCCCAATCCGCAAGGTCTCTCCACAACCGGATCAGAATCTGGAATCCGAAAATGACGACCATGGGGACCACCTGCACCAGGCCGGCAGCCGCCTTGAGGCGCCGCACCGGAACAAAGCGAATCAGCCAGCCGAACAGGCTGCAGCAGAGCAGGGCGAATACCATCCCCACGCCCAAGGCAATCAGAAGGTGCGCCAGGGGATAGAACAGCCGACCGGTCCCCTCCCCGTGAGGAAGAAAAAGACCGACCAGCGCCGGCACGCCGTTGACTCCCGCCACCACGTAGACCACCGCCCTGACCAGGTGCGTCAGCTTGGCGGCCGACCAGGTGGCTCCGTTCACCGGCTGATGGGCCAGAATCAGTCCCTCGACGGGGTTGACCAGGGTTTCGGCCGCCTCGGGGATCAGAAGTATGCTGAGGTTAAAAACGGTGATGCCGAGAAATACGAGGAGATACCATTCGGGGGCCGTACCTGTGAACGCCATTGCCAGGCTGATGAGGCTGGCGAGGAAGAACCAGAAGATCACCAGGAATCGCAGGGAGTAGTCCTGGTTGCCCATCCGGGCCACTTCTCCCCGGTTGCCCAGCGTCTGGAACAGGTCGACCAGCAGCCAGTATCGGCGGGGCTCGACGCCGCAGCTCTCCAGCAGCCGGGTAAAGGCCCTGCCGCGAAGGCAGCGCCTTGCGATCGAACCAAGGACCCTCATGACCGGAGACCCTCGATGATTTCGGAGACGCCGCTCACGGTTCCCTCGGCCTGGGTCAGTTGCCGGAAGAGGTCCTCCAGGCTGCCCCTGGCGGTGGAGGCTTTCAGCGATTCCAGCGAACCGTCCGCGATGAGCCGTCCTTCATGGATGATCAGGGCGCGGTCGCAGACGCGTTCCACCACGTCCAGGACGTGGGAGCTGTAGAGAATGGTCTTGCCCTCCGCGGCCAGGGCGGCCACCAGGTCCCGAACCATCAATCCGGTATTGACGTCCAGCCCCGAGAGGGGCTCGTCCAGCATCACCAGCTCGGGATTGTGCAGCAGGGCCGCGCTCAGCAGCACCTTCTGCCGCATGCCCTTGGAGTAGCCGTCCAGACGGCGCCTGCGCTCGTCGGCCAAGTCAAAATGTTTGAGGAACAGGTCGATTCGGGACTGGAGAGTCGGCTCGGGAACTTCCTGAAGGCGGCCCATCAGCTCCAGGAACTCCTGCGCCGTCAGGCTCTCGAAGAGCGCGGCCGACTCGGGCACATATCCGATGCGCTTCTTGGCCTCCACCGCCTCGCCCGGCATGGAAAAACCGGCGACCCGAACCGATCCTCCGCCGGGAGGCAGGATGCCCGTCAGAACCTTGATGGTGGTGCTCTTGCCGGCGCCATTGGGGCCCAGCAGTCCCACCACCTCGCCCCTTCCCAGTGCAAAGGAAATCCCGTGCAGGACCTGCCGGCTGGCGTAGCTGAAGGTCAGCCCCTCTACGGTCACGACGGCATCAGGATGATGGGCTTCGCTCAAGTAAGTACCATCCCTGCCCTGCCGGGCAGATCATTCGAGGAAGAAATGGCCGATGGTTGTTGAAGACGAACCACGAATAGACACAAAGACCGATGGACCTCCTTTGGTGCGAGGACGTCATGGGATGAAGTCCCCCGGGAGCGCGGGCGTCCCGCCCGCACACCTCCTGGCACAGCCTCGGACCTCCTCTCCACCCGGCCCGACCGGCAACGGCGCCAGGACTCTGCTTCGGCCGGACCCATGGCGTTCCCGCCGTGAGGGTGGCCGGGTGCTACATCGCAAAGAAACTGAGCGGAACGCAACGGAAGTGCATGCGGGCGGGACGCCCGCGCTCCCGGGGGGACCTCCTCCGATCACTCTTGCTTTTCAAGGGGAGGCGGACGCTGGGCTGCCAGGCCACAGCCCCTGCCGACGCGGCAGAGCCGTCCCACTGCGTGGCCCTTCGTGGATATCTCTTTTAGTCTTGTTGCCGGCAAACGGCCGCGATTCAGAAATAAAGGAGCAGCCCCACCCTGGCGCTGACTCCGCTGGTTTCCAGGGACAAGGGGACCGTCACCCCCACGTCGGTGAACGGAATGGTCCTGGAAGCGCTTCCGTAATCGGTGTACCTGACTTCGCCCCGCAGGGCGATGCTCCCCAGCTTTTTCTCGATCCCGCCGCCGGTGGTCCAGCCGGTGAAGTTCTCGTCGAACCGGTCGGTTCCCGAGGTGAACTGGCTGGCCTCGGTGCAGGGCTCCGGATTCAGGCAGCCGGTATAGTCCGACCTGAACCCTGCACTGAGGCGCCGCACTCCGACCAGTCCGTAGACGCTCGGGCCGAGCCCCGGTCCCACCACCGGGATTCCGGCGCCCAGCCTCAGGGTGAAGCCGAAGCTTCTGTCCTTGTCGAAGGACCATTCCTCGGGCCAGACCTCTCCCAGTTGGTTGTGGCCCTCGGAAGTCCCCAGTCCCGGCAGGCGTCCCAACGCCACACCACGGTGATAGCCCAGGTCGCCCTCGGCGGCCACAAAAACACCAGTGAGGCCCAAAGGCACGCGGTAGCCGGCCAGAAAGCCGTAACCGTAACCCACCTTGGTAGCGGAGTCATCGGCTTGAAAAACCTGGCCCTGGTTGAGTGAAATGTTGCTGGGGCTGGTGTTGTCCACGGTCTTGTCGTACAGGACATCCAGACGTTCGCCCGCCCCCGTGACACCCACGTAGAAGTCTCCCCCTTCAGCCGGCGCCGCGCCCAAGGCGATCCAAATCAGTCCGGCTGCAAGGAAGCCCCACAAATTGACTCTTCCAATGGGCGTCATCCGCATAAAGACCTCCATCATGCCCGCGCGGTCGCGGGCGATTGAAATATCCAAAAGGGTTATGGAAGGGGGGCAAGAAGCCAAGTAACCAGGCTTGCCTTTACGTTTTGAGAGTTGAGGAGGGGGAACCCGCGGTCGAGCGGCTACACCTCCAGCAGCCGCTCCTGCGAGTCGCCGAACTCCTTGAGGTGAATGCCGTACTTGTCCAGCATGGACAGGAACAGGCTGCACATCTTGCGGTTGGGTTTAGCCGCCCTCCAGCTGCCCCCCGGCGCCGCCCAGCAGGACCACCGGCAGTTGTTTGGCGTTGTGGCGACCTGTCAGCATGCTGGAGCAGATCATCAGCATGGAGTTGTCCAGGGCGGTCCGCTCGCCCTCCTGCACAGCGTCCAGCTTGCGGGCGATGTAGGCCAACTGTTCCACGAAGAACTGGTTCACGCGAAGCCAGGCGTCGTTATCCTGATGGGAGAGCTCGTGGTGGCCGACCGTGACTCCCAGGTGGCGGAACAGCAGGTAGCTGTGATCGTTGTTGAGCTTCAGGGTGCAGACCCGGGTGGTGTCGGTCTGGAAGCCCAGCACCAGAATGTCGCTCATGAGCCGCATGTGTTCCGGGATGTCCTGCGGCATGCCGTCCGGCGGACGGGGAATGTTGGGCTTGTCCAGGGTGGGGCGCCAGCCCTGCACCTCGCCCCGGTTGCCGGCCTGCTCGATGCGCCGCTCCACCTCACGCACCGAGTTCAGATACTCGTCCAGCTTGTGCTGATCGTTGGAGCCGATGTCCCGGCGCAGGCGATGGGCTTCGTCCAGCACCGCATCCAGCACACTCTGGTCTCCGCGCTGGACGCTGTCCTTGAACAGCCGGTCGAAGGCCAGGGCGGGATAGACCTCCAGCGGGGTGGGAGCCGTGGGAGAGCTCCAGGAGATGTGCGAGCTGTAGAGCATGGAGTAGTTCTTGTGAATCCCCGGGTTGGACCGTTCGCAACCGATCACCAGGCTGGGTACCTTGGTGGAGCGCCCGTAGCGCTGGGCCACCACCTGGTCGAAGCTGGTTCCGGAACGAATCTCGCCGCCGTTGGCCAGCGGCGCCCCGGAAAGCA
>JAPVWS010000347.1 GCA_027493295.1 Candidatus Versatilivorator vitaminiformans
GGAGTGGGAGGAACCCCCGATGGAGAATCCCCCACCCGTCGAAACGGGGCTGCCCTGAATCCACCCGGTGTCATCCATCGGCGTGTGACGCAGGCGTGGGATCTCGCATCGTCACACCCGCTCGGCCACCATCCACTGCATCCCCCGGCGGGGAGCCTTCCAGCGGAAGGGAAGCCTGCCGGGCTCGGTGAGATAGCACTCGATCTCGCCTGAAGTCGACGGGCGCATGACGCAGAGATGGAGGCTGTCTTTCCAGGTGAAGGGCCACCGGGGTGGTCCAGCCAGTACCAGATCGCAGTTGGAGAGCACCTGCCCATCCTGGATCACCGGTTGCATGGTGCTCACGAACGAGATGTGCTCGGGGCCGCGGAGGTCATCGCTCCCCAATCCGAAGAGTTGCCGGATGCCCACCTGCAGCGTCCGTCCCCGCCTGACCAGCTCCTTCAGTTCTTCCAGATCGCCGAACAGCGGCTGTCCCCCGGCGTCGTGCTCGTAGACCAGCCTCCAGCGGTCGCAATAAAACCACCGGTAGACTCCATACGGATAGTCGGCGCTCTCGTCGAGAGTGCGGTTGTCCAGCATCCACTTGAGGAGGGAGAAACGCCCCGAGAGATCGTACTTGAACAGGCAGAAGTAGGGTTGCCCGGCGACCTCGCCGCGATGGGTCAGGGAGTGGTGATGGGTCATGAGGCCGGCGAAGGCGTCACCGCTGCCGGCATAGGTTTGTTGAAAGTAGAGGGTTTCTTCGTAGTGCTCGGTGGTGAGGTAAAGCCGAAGATCGGCACCCCGCCGGACCGCGGCTGCCAGTTCTCCCGGGGAGCCTGAAACGACCTTGCGATCGGCATTCTGCTCCAGACCCAGCACCCAATCACCAGCCATGGCCGATGCCTCCGAGGGTTAGAATCACCGGCTCTTCCGCCAGGCCGCCGCCCGGTCCCGCCATTCACCACTCCCGGTGGTAGCCGGCCGTCCATCCGCCGTCGACCACCAGCACGGTTCCGTTAACGTAGCTGGCTTCCGGGGCCACCAGGAAGAGGACGGCATGGGCGATCTCCTCGACTCGGGCCGGCCGGCCCAGGGGAATGTGAGAGATGAGACTGGCGGCGTTTTCCGAGTAGGCCCCGTCGGGACCGTAGAAGAGGGCCCTGGTTCCTTGAGTCAGAGTGGAACCGGGCGCCACCGCATTCACCAGGATGCCCTGTGGTCCCAGCTCCAGGGCCATCGACCGGGTCAGGTTGATCACTCCGGCCTTGGCGGCCACGAAGGCGCTTTGCAACCGTAGCGGAACCAGGCCCGCGGCCGAGCTGATGTTGACTATCCTTCCCCCGGATTGCCTGAGAATTGCCGGAATGGCGGCTTGGCTGGAAACGAAGACACCGTTCAGATCGACATTCACGATCCGTTCCCAGTCCCGGCTGGAAAAACGGTGGATGGGAACCCGGTCGCTCAGGGTATTGATGCCGGCGTTGTTGATCAGGATCCGCAACCCGCCCAGCCGGTCTTCGATTTCTGCGACCGCCCGGTCCATCTGCTTTCGATCCGAGACATCCCCTTCCAGGGCCAGGCAGATTCCGCCCGATCGGCTCAGCTCACGGGCGGTGCGCTCATTGGTTTCCCGGTCAATGTCCACGCTGGCCACCCTGGCGCCGTTGTTCACCAACGACTCCGCAATGGCCCGGCCGATGCCCTGGGCTCCACCGGTGACCAGGGCGACTTGATCGTTCAGATCGACTTTCATCGCTTCCGTCTCGTGTCCTTGATTCTAGCCCGCAATTCTCACCAGGTCGCTGGTGGCATGACGAAAGGTAGTTTATCTTTCAGTACCTTGACCGGCTCCATGGTAAGGGCTTGCGGATAACAGACGGCGCTGGGCATGCCCTGGCTGGTCTTTTTCCCTTCAGCGCGCACATGCTCCCTCGACCGTAGTGACCGCTACGCTCTTCGGTCGCGAGCACGCTCTGATGCGAAAAATCCTGCGCCATGATCATGCCCCCTAGTGAGAAATGCGGGCTAGTGTTCTGTCTCCGAAATAGGGTTGCCATCTTTCGGAGCGCAACGGCGCCGGATTCCAGGAGCGAAGACGAGCCAATGCTCATTCATTGCGAGGAGGAGCGACGACGAAGACGGTGCCGTTCCGCCCGAACCCGGAGGG
>JAPVWS010000348.1 GCA_027493295.1 Candidatus Versatilivorator vitaminiformans
AGCCTTGCCTGAAGGGCCAGCCAATATGGCATGGAAGCATTCCAGCGGCGCTCGATATACTACCCATTGCAGGCTCTGTTCCATTCCGCGCTTTCGGGCCGCCTGCCTGTAATCTCCCAATTTCCTCATGGCCATGAATGAAATAGACCTCGCAAACGTTCTCCTGCTTCTGGGCTCCGCCGTGTTGGTCGTAACGGTTTTCAGGCGCCTGGGGCTTCCAACTGCGCCGGGATACATCCTGGTGGGAATGCTCTTGGGGCCCGCTGTGTTCGGCTTGTTCTCCTCATCCGGCGAAACCGGATTCCTGGCGGAGTTCGGGGTCGTTTTCCTGCTCTTTACACTGGGCCTTGAATTCTCCTTGCCCCGAATGGTCGCCATGCGCTGGCAAATGATCGGCGTTGGAGGCGCCCAGGTTCTGGTGACTACGCTACTTGCCGCAACGGTTGCCTCTTGGGCGGGGCTTCCGCTCTCCTCTGCGGTCATTCTGGGCGGCGCGGTGGCCATGTCTTCGACCGTGATCGTGATCAAGCAGCTTCGCGAGCAACTGGAGCTGGACCAGAGCCACGGCCGTTGCGCGGTGGCGACGCTCCTGTTTCAGGATATGGTCGTCATTGCCTTTCTCATGCTGATCTCGTTGGCTGCCCAGGGCGATCGGCTTCCGCCCGTCCAGATTCTGTTGGCACTGGGTGAAGCCGTTGCAGCGCTGGTCATCGTGCTGGTGGCGGGCCATCGCTTGCTGCGGCCGCTCTTTCACGAGGTCGCCCACAGGCGCAGCCCCGAGCTCTTTACCTTGACCCTGTTGCTGATTGTGCTGGGCGCGGCATGGTTCATGCACGCCGTCGGCATGTCGCTGGCCGTGGGTGGTTTCCTTGCCGGCCTGATGCTTTCGGAGACCGAATACCGGCACCAGGTTGAAGCCGACATTCGGCCCTTTCGGGACGTCCTGCTGGGACTGTTTTTCATCGTCATCGGCACCCAGCTGGATTTTCTGGTGCTGGCCGACCAGATCGCCTCGGTGGGCTTGACGGTGTTGGCTCTAATAGTTGGTAAGGGATTGATTATATGTATTTTATCTCGTTTTTCCCTTGGCGGTTGGCATGCCTCGCTTCGGGCCGGGCTGGTTCTGGCCCAGGGAGGCGAATTCGGCATCGCTCTGCTGGCGCTGGCACTGCAGGAGAACGTGCTGGCCCCGGGCGTCGCCCAGATGCTGCTGGCGGGCATCGTCGTCAGCATGGTCCTGAGTTCCCTGCTGATTCGCCATAATCGGACCCTTGCGGGATGGCTGATTGCCGGAGAAGATCCCGAGGTCCATCAGTTGGCGCTTCAGCACGCTGCCACCAAGGCAGTAGCCAAACGGCGCCACGTCATCATCTGCGGATACGGCAGGGTGGGCCAGAACCTGGCCCGAATCCTGGAGCAGGAGGGTTTCGAATATATTGCACTGGATCTGGATGCCTACCGAGTACGGACCGCCAGGCAGGCCGGCGATCCGGTCAACTTCGGGGATGGGTCTCAACGCGATGTCCTGGAAAGCGTCGGCCTGGCCAATGCCAGCGTGGTTGTCATCAGCTTCTCCGACAGCCTGGGCGCCCTCAGAGTCGTCCGGACGGCAAAGGAGCTACGCCCGGACGTGCCCATCCTGGTTCGCACGCGCGACGATACGGAACTGAACAGCCTTCAGACCGCCGGTGCCACCGAAATCGTCCCGGACTCCCTGGAAGCCGCGCTCATGCTGGCTTCTCACCTCTTGCTCCTTCTGGACATGCCCATCTCTCGAATTGTGCACAAGGTGGCCAGAATCAGGGGCCACCGCTACCGCATGCTCCGCAGCGTCTTTCCAAAGGAAGACGCCCAGGTGCTGGACGAGTCCCATGCATTCCGGGAGCAATTGCAGGCGCTGACCCTTCCTGAAGGAGCCGCCGCGGTGGGTCGTTCCCTGGCCGAACTGCGTCTTCCCGATGAGGGAATCCTGGTCACCGCGATTCGACGGCAAGGGATCGTCGGACGACAACCGAACGCCGACACTGTGTTGAAGCAAGACGATGTGCTGGTGCTTTACGGCACCCCGGAATCGTTGGAGCGTGCAGAAACCCTGCTGCTCAGCGGCTGACTGCCGGGTCGACCGCCGCCCGCCCTTCCCCGCGGATGATTCCGAGGCAAACAGCCGATCGATTTTGAAGATGAACCACGAATGAACACAAATGAACACCAATAAACGGATTGATGGGTTGGGCCTTTTGCAAAATTCAGTTGCGGGACGCTTATCGGGAATGGCCACAAAAGGCACAAAAACACCATTTGTGCCCTTTGTGCTTTTTGTGGTTGGAAAGGTTCATCTGAATTTGTGTCTATTCGTGTTCATTTGTGGTTCATCTTGATTAACGATTGACCGTTTTTTGTCGAATGATCCGCACCGCAGGGTGGGGGCACGGCTATCCACCAGTCACTGTGATAGGCTAATCGACCAACCCGGAATGAGGAGCGGCAATGGAAACCAGAAGGCTGGGCAAGACTGACATGGAGGTCAGTATCCTCGGTTTCGGGGGCGCCGAAATCGGTTTGGAAGGTCCGGGGGCATCGCTGGAGACGGTGACACGCCTGCTCAACGCTGCTTTGGACGAGGGATTGAACCTGATCGATACCGGCGAGTGCTACGGAGCCAGCGAGGAGCTCATAGGACGGTCCGTTTCAGGACGCCGCCAGGATTACCACCTGTTCACCAAGTGCGGCCATCCGGATGGAATGCCGGGAGAGGACTGGCGGCAGGATTCGCTGCTGCGGAGCATCCAGCGCAGCCTGCGGCGACTGCGGACCGATTGCCTGGACCTGATACAACTGCACAGTTGTTCGGAAGACGAACTGCTCGAGGGAACGGTGATCGACGCCCTGCAGCGTGCACGGGAGCGGGGCTATTGCCGCTACATCGGTTACAGCGGCGACAGCCGGGCAGCCTATTACGCGGCGCAATGCCGGGCCTTCGATTGCCTGCAGATTTCCATCAGCATTGCCGATCAGGAAGCGCTGGATCTGGCCCTTCCCCTGGCCCATGAGCAGCACCTCGGCGTGATCGCCAAGCGCCCGCTGGCCAATGCTGCCTGGAGAACCGGAAGGAAGCCCGCCAATTCCTATCACCACACCTACTGGGATCGCCTCCAGCGGTTGGACTATCCCTTCATCAGGGACGAACTGGAGACTTCGATTTCGACGGCGCTGCGCTTCACCTTGAGCGCCCCCGGCGTGCACACGGCCATCGTGGGCACGCTGACGCCCGGCAGGTGGAGGCAGAACGCCGCCCTGCTCGAAGCCGGTCCCCTGCCCTCCTCTCAATTCGATGCGATCCGTCAGCGTTGGAGCGAAGTGGCGGAAGCAGCCTGGATCGGACAGACTTGAGGCTAATCCTCCGGATTCCCCGGCACTATTTCAGTCCCGGATTTCATCGGGCTGACCGACCGCGGCGCAGGAGTGACAACCTCATCCCTTTCAGGCCGCCTGGTCAGGCTTGATGATAGCCAAAGCGTTCCCATCACTCCTTATTGGAACAGTTTAACACACGACCTTCAAGTTATAGATGAGGCAAAACTATTCTTCACAAGGAACGAACCGGTGAGATATTTCGAAGCGGCTCGTCCTTAACCAAAGGAGGCAGGATGCGACTCAAGGACAAAGTGGCTGTAGTGACCGGAGCCTCCGGTGGCCTGGGAGCCGGCATCTGCGGGGCTTTCGCCTCAGAAGGCGCGGACTGCGTGGTGGTCTATCGCAGCGACCGGGCGGAAGCGGAGAAAACAGCGGCCAAGGTCGCCGGCCTGGGGCGCCGGGCCGAGGTCGTGAGGACCGATGTCTCGGACGAAGCCCAGGTCAAAAAGCTGTTCGCAACCACCCACGACCGTTTCGGTCGCCTGGATATTCTGGTCGCCAACGCGGGGATCGGAGTCTCCAGACCCCTGCTCGATTCCACCCTCGACGATTTCGAGCGAGTCATTCGCACCAATTTGATCGGCACCTACCTGACGGTCAGAGAAGGAGCCCGCCTCATGGCCGGGCGAGGGGGCGGAAAGATCGTGACCATGTCTTCCGTCCATGGACTCGGAGGCACGCATCAGGGGTCGCTTTACGAAGCCACCAAGGCCGGCATCATCAACTTTACCCGGGGAGCCGCCTTTGATTTATCCGAATGGAATATCCAGATCAACTGCATTGCTCCGGGAGCCGTCCCGGTTCCCAAGGACCCTCCGCCTGCCGCAGACTCGGCGCTCTACAAGGCCTGGATGCAGTACACACCTCTGGGCCGCTTCGGCACACCTCACGACGTAGCCAGGACCGCAGTGTTCCTGGCCAGTCCCGACACCGACTGGATCACCGGCCAGGTGATTTCAGTCGACGGCGGCATTACCGCCGGCCCGCTGATTCCCTCTTTCAACCACTATGGGCCCAAACCCAAAATGGAGTGACCCATATGCGAAGCTGGAAAAAACTGGTTACCCTGGAGGACTGGTGGGCCGTCTGGATCGGGTTCCTGGTTTTGGGAGCAGCGTTCCTGGGAGCGGTTTCGGCGGTTCCCAAAATTCCCAGGTGGGAGACCCTCGCTGAAGTCCTGGCGGCGGTTCCCGGGGTGCCGTTGCTGCTCCTGATGATAGGGCTTGGAGGGTTGTCCGTGTTGGCGGTGGGCGCAATCCAAAGGCAGGCCGGTCGTTTTGCGGCCGGCTTTCCTGTCCTGTTCCTACTGGCCCTGCTCAGTTTCCTCGTTGCCGGGAATCGCAGCCTGGCGGCCTACGGCCTGAGTTATGCCCTGTGGGCGCTTCTGATCGGACTGGCCTGGAGCAATCTGCTGGGAGTTCCCTCATGGCTGAAACCCGCGGTGCGCTCGGAGCTGTTCATCAAGACCGGCCTGGTGATCCTGGGAGCCGAGATCATTTTTGGCAACATCCTCACTCTCGGCCGGTACGGGGTCATCGTGGCCTGGGGAGTCACACCGGTGATTCTGGTCTCCATGTTCTGGTTCGGTTACCGGCGGCTTAAACTGGCGCCGTCCTTCGCCGTCACCATCGCCGCGGCTACTTCCGTCTGCGGGGTCTCGGCGGCCATTGCCGCGGCCGGCGCCAGCAAGGCCAAGAAGGAGGAACTGACACTGGCCGTGGCCATGACCTTGATCTTCACGGTGCTGATGATGGTCCTCATGCCTCTGGTCTGCCGCTGGATGGAACTGGACACGATTGTAGCCGGCGCCTGGCTGGGAGGGACCATCGACTCCACCGGCGCGGTGGTGGCTGCCGGACAGATGTTGGGAGACCAATCCATGCAGGCGGCTGCGGTGATCAAGATGATTCAAAACGCTTCCATTGGCCTGGTAGCCCTCTTGATCGCCCTCTACTGGGTCACACGAGTGGAGCCAAACGAGGGCCGTCGTCCCGGAGCGATCGAGATCTGGAATCGGTTTCCCAAATTCGTCCTGGGTTTCATTGCAGCCTCCTGCTTGGTTTCGCTCGTGCTGGTCCCCCTGCTGGGAACCGAGTCGGTAGGCCAATCCCTGCAGGCATCCAAGGCCATTCGTACTTGGCTTTTCTGCCTGGCATTCCTTTGCATAGGACTTGAATCCGACTTTCGTGCGCTGGCGCGGCAAATGGCCGGGGGACGGCCGTTGCTGCTCTACTGGTCGGGTCAGTCGCTGAACATCGCACTCACCCTGCTGGCAGCCTGGCTGGTCTTTTCCGGGATCCTTTTTCCGAAAATTGTTTTGGAAATTCCCTAACCCGGCGCCCGCCGACCATAGGAAGCAAAGGAATTAGGCGTTTCCCAGAGCCTGACTTCGGCGACCTGCAGCCCCTGCGCATGCGCATAGTCGTAAATAACCTTGGCGATATTTTCGGCAGTGGGGTTGGCGTCCATCAGGTAACAGGGTTGCCGATGCCGGTGAAGCACGGCGACCAGGGGATCCTCCCGATGC
>JAPVWS010000349.1 GCA_027493295.1 Candidatus Versatilivorator vitaminiformans
GTTCGATCTCCATCTGCTGGCGATCCTGGACCGTCCCCTGGTGGAGCTTCCGACAAGACAGGGTTTCACGTTGATGCTGAACCTGATCGGTTGCCGATTGAACCCGGAATGGCAGGGCCTTGCTGGAATCCAGTGCTGGTGGTACGGCAAGTCCTGGCGGGAGAACCGAAAGCTCGGCCATATCAACATCCATGCCCGGGACCCGGATTTCCTGGTGCAGGTTTCGGAGAACCTGGTGGACGGCCTCTTCTGCGAGGGCAGCTACACCGAGGACGAGGGAATCGTGCAGGACGTGGATTGCACCCGGGTGGTGAAGTTCACCCGGGGAACCGGAACCCGTGCCTATTTTTCCATGCACAACGGGCTGGGCCGGCAGTTTGCCCGATGGGCCACCCCCGAAATGGTCTGGGCCGGCGCCGCCACCGCCTACGATCAGGGAGTGGACGGCGTCGCCATGGCCGACCACCTCTGGACCCCCCAGGGATGGCCCTGGACGGCCCAGGAATACGATACGCTGCGCCTGCTGCCGCATCCGGAACTACTGGCCACTGCCGACAAGCTCTACATGGTTCGGACCCGCAAGGAACGGGACACCTCCATGGACTGGCTGCCCGACAGGACCCAGGGTCTACCCCAGGAGATTGCCGAAGGGGCGTCGACCGAGGTTTCCTTTCCAATGGCCGATGACATCGAGCACTGGCGAAAGCTGGGACGGGTTCGCTCGGTGGTCCTGAGGGTGCGCTTAGGGGGCATCGTGCCCACCGTCGATCGGGTCCGGGTCGAGTTCAACGGCGAGGTGCTACCCGATTCCATCCTGCAGAAGGTGGACATGACCTATCGGCTGGTGGGCCAGGATTCCCTTTCCCATTCCATCGGACCCTACGGATACGGCTACGACTACCACCTGGGTCCGGAGTTCACGCCCAGGAAGGGGCGCAACAGGCTGAAGGTCACCGTCCTGAAGCGGGATCGCGACATCAAGGGGAACCTCTCCCTGGACCGCGTCGACTGTCGAGTGGCTTATCGACGCCACCGCCACTTCGAAGAGCGGCCGATTGAGTATTGAGAGCCGCTGAGATCTATGGGATGGCGCCGGCCTCAGCCTGCCAGGGAGTGGTAGACCGGTTGGAGTTGTTGCTGGATTTCCCGGTAGCGCTGGAAGAGCTCAGTGTAGCCTCGGGCCGGCTCCGGATCGGGTGAAACGAGTTCCAGCTCCTGCCGGGACCCGGCCAGCGCCTGGGAGACATCCGGGTAGAGGCCGATTCCCACCATCCCCAGCAGGGCCGCTCCGTACGCGGAGTCGGTCACCCGCGAAACCTGCAGGGGCTTCCCCAGTACGTCGCAGACGATCCGGGTCCACAGCCTGCCCGCCGTACCGCCGCCCACCACCGTGATGGTTCCCCCCGGGCCGCCCAGGTCATCCAGCACCCCCATCGCGTCCCGCAGGGAGAAGGCCGTACCTTCGTAAGCGGCCCGAACGAAGTGCTCGGGGCTATGGCCGAAGGTGGCTCCGGTAAAGCTGGCCCGCAGCCGGCCGTCCCAGTAGGGGCAGCGCTCGCCCGAAAGGTAGGGGTGGAAGAACAGCCCCTCGGCCCCCTGAGGAACGGTTTCCACATCCGGATCCCACTCCTGGAAGGTTCCCGGCCGGCCGGAGCCGACGCTCCGGAACACCCACTGGAGGGCTGAAGTGCAGGAGTTGGTGCCGGCCTGAGAGTACCATAGCGGGGATACGGGATGAGGGTAACTGATGAGCCCGGGGTGAGGACGAGCCTTCTTCAGCACCAGGTGAATTCCTCCCGCCGTGGCCAGCCTCAGCAGGCAGTCGCCGGGCCGCACCACCCCGGCTCCGTAGGTCTCAGCCGCACTGTCCAGGGTCCCGTTGATCACCGGCACCCCGGAAGGGATTCCCAGCGCCTCGGCCGCAGCCGCCGCCAGCGAGCCGACCTTGGCCGTGGAAGGGAGCACCTGGGGCAGCACCTCGGCCGTCAGCCCCAGCGGCTCCAGCAAAGACTCGGACCAACCTCCGGTATGAGCATCCAGGAGCATGGAGGACAGGGCGGTGGCGGGATCGGTCGTCCAGCGGCCCGTGAGCCATTTCGACAGGTAGTCCTTGGAAAGGGCCACCCGGTGGACCCTGGACCACACCTCCGGTTCCTGCCTTCGCACCCACAGCAGCTGGGGCAGGGTCCAGGTGGGAGAGACGCTGTTGTGAGACAGCCTGAAGACTTCCTCGCCCCGCCGAGACTTCAACTCCCCCACCTCGTTCAGGGAGCGCTGGTCATACCAAAGGATGGCGTTTCTGAGGGAATTGCCGCCGGCATCCAGCAGCACCGGAATGTGGGCGGCGCTGGAAAGGCAAATGCCTCCGACCTGATCGGACGGAGCAGGGCCTTCCAAGAGAAGACGGCGGGTGGCCTCGGTGACCGCGGGCACCCAGTGTTTGGGGTCCTGTTCGGCCCAGCCGGCCCGCGGGGTGAGGGTGGGATAGCCGGCACTGCGCGCCCCCAGGTGCCGGCCGGAAGCGTCAACCGCACACACCTTGCAGGAAGAGGTTCCCAGGTCGATCCCCAGAACGTAGGGAGGGCGACCGGTCCGGCTGGCGTCGGTGCTCATCGGTGCTCGATCCTCAGCCCGGAAACCGGCGCATGACCCGAGACGGCGAGGTAGGTGGAAGGCTCCGGGGAAGGCCGATCCGGCCTACCGGGCCGGCTCCGCCCTGTCCACCCGGGTCAAGCCGTGCTGCTCCAGGAATTCAGTGATGATGGTGTGGGCCCGTAGCGTCTCTTCGGGACTGAAGGGCCCGTGGGGTCCCTCGGGTATGGTCACCAGGCGATTGGGGACGCCGGCCTCGGTCAGGGCCCCGTGCAACCGAACGGCCTGCTGGTAGGGGACCAGCGGATCGTTCTCGCCGTGAACCGTCAGGATGGGAGGCAGGTCCGGGCGGACGTAGGTCAGCGGAGAGACCCTCCTGGCCAGCGACTCCCTGTCCGGGCGCACTCCCAGCCAGCGCAGCGCGTACCGCTGAATGTTGTCTCCCTGAATCAGATCCAGCACGTCGGTGATGCCGTACCAGTTGACGATGGCCGCCACCTTGGGCTCTCCCTTCCCCAGGCAGCGGTAGTCCAGTCCGGCCTCACTGGTCAGCATGCCGGTGGTCAGGGCCAGGTGCCCCCCGGCCGAATGGCCGGAGACCACGATGCGGTCGGGATCCAGGTTGTACCGGCCGGCATTGTCTACCACCCAGCGCAGGGCGCAACGGCAGTCCTCCACCGCGGCCGGCGCCAGCGAAACCCCGCTGCGCCGGTACTCCACGTTCACCACCGCCCACCCCATCTCCAGGTAGGGCAGCAGCCGCAGTATGGGCTCGTCCTTGTCGCCGGTGTACCAGCCACCACCGTGAAAGTAGACCAGCGTGGGCGCGGGCTCGCTCAGACCGGTCGGCTGGTACAGATCCAACTCGGCGCGCCAGTTGCTGGCGGTGAGATAAGTGATGTCCGGCTGCACCCGGTAGTTCTTGAAGGCGGTGGCCGCCCAGGCGGCCCTGGGGGAGAGCTGCCCCCAGGCCGGCAAAGCCCAGAGCGCTGCCAAAAGCATTGCCGGAACGCCGGCTCTCAGGATAATTTTCCGCACCGTTCCTCCTTCCTCGACAACATCAGAAAACCAGGCTGAAACCCGGACGAAGGCAACGTCCCTCAGGTCCCCATCAACCTCGGCTCCTCGCACCGATGGCCACGCCGGTCAGAGCACCCGTATCTGTCCATGCCCTGCTCGGTTGGTGCTTTACAACCAGGACTTTTCCTAAAAACGATTCTAACCAATCGCGGACTATTGATGCGTGATGCATGTGTAGTAGCATCGTTATTCAAAGTCGCCCGGTGGAGACCCAACCATGCGAACGACCCTGAATATCGACGACGACCTTCTGATTGCGGTCAAGGAAATCGCAAAACGCCAGTCGAAATCGGCCGGTGCGGTGGTTTCGAACTTGCTCCGGCAGTCTCTGGCTCTCAGGGAACGGGACGACCTGGAGAGCCGAGCGAAGGAGCCCGGCGCCGAGTTCGGCTTCCGACCGTTCCCCAAACGTGGCGTGGTCGTCACCAACGAACTGATCGACCGGCTGCGCGAAGAAACAGCTTACTGATCTATTGGCGCTGGCTGTCGAACGGCAAGGCCGGATCGTTACCTTCGACGCTCGCATCCCGCCAAGCGTGGTTCCCGGAGCAGACAATCAATCCTTCTACGTGATTTGACCCCATTTGCCTCTCGACTCCGCAATTGTAAGTCCGTTCCGGAAGTCCGAAAGAGCCACTACACCAGAATGTCGTGCACCACGTTGCCGTACACGTCGGTGAGGCGCATGTCGCGGCTGCTGAAGTGGTAGGTGAGCCTGGTGTGGTCCAGACCCAGCAGATGGAGGATGGTGGCATGCAGGTCATGGACATGCACCTTGTTCTCGACCGCGTAGTAGCCATATTCGTCGGTGGCTCCGTAGATCGTTCCGGGCTTGACGCCACCCCCGGCCAACCACATGGTGAAGCCGAATGGATTGTGGTCCCGGCCCACCTGGGAGAGGTCGCCGCTATCCGGGGTCTGGGCCGTGGGCGTCCTCCCGAACTCGCCGCCCCAGACGACCAGTGTCTCATCCAGCAACCCGCGAGCCTTGAGGTCTTTCAAGAGTCCGGCCATGGGCTTGTCTGTCGCCTTGGCGTTGATGCGGTGGCGCTCTTCCAGGCGTATGTGCTGGTCCCAGCGGTCGATCCGCCGCTGGGGGCTGAGGCATTCGATGAAGCGGACACCACGCTCCACCAGGCGGCGGGCCAGCAGGCACTCCCGGCCGAATTCCTCGGTTTCGGGCTCATCCAGTCCGTAGAGCTTCCGGGTCGCTTCCGATTCGTCGCCCAGGTCCAGCAGCTCCGGGACCGCCGACTGCATGCGGAAGGCCAGTTCGTAGTTGGCGATGGTGGCCTCCAACTGGCTGCCTGCGCCGAAGCGGTCCACCACCCCGGCATTCAGCTTGCGGATGAGGTCCAGCTTGTCGAGCTGCAGCTCCGGGGCAGCCTCGCGCGGCCGGATGTCCGCGATCGGGTGGCGCCCCTTGCGAAAGAGGGTTCCCTGGTAGGAGGCCGGCAAAAAGCCGCTGCCGAACAGGTCCAGGCCTCCGGGCGGAATCATTTCGCTTTCCAGCACTATGAAACCGGGGAGGTTGTCCGACTCGCTTCCCAAGCCGTAGGTTACCCAGGACCCCAGGCTGGGCCGGCCCTGAAAGCCGGTCCCTGAGTGCATGAAGTAGTTGGCGGCGGTGTGCTCGGAGTGGTCGGCCACCATGGACCGAACAAAGGTCATGTCATCCACGCAAGTGGCCAGATGGGGAAAGAGCTCGCTGACCGTGGCGCCCGAGTGGCCGTAGCGTTTGAAGCTGTAAGGCGATCCCAACACCATTCGGCTGATCTGGAATACAGTGGCCGGCGTCTCCATCCGGATGGGTTGTCCGCTCTCCTTCTGCAGCCTGGGCTTGGGGTCGAAGGTGTCCATCTGCGACGGCCCCCCGTCCATGAAGAGAAAGATCACCGACTTGGCCTTGGGCGGGTGGTGAGTGACTCGAGGAGCCAGCGGAGAGGTCGAGGTTCCGGCGGCCAGTCCCTGCTTCTCGGCCAGGAGGCAGGACAGGGCCAGCCCGCCGAAACCGTTGCCGCACCGCCACAGCATTTCGCGGCGGGTGATCGCGGACGGGGAAGGATTTGCCCAATGCATGTCAGTCCCTCATCGTAGATAGATGAATTCAGCCGAGTTTATCAAGGCGTGCCCCAGATCGGCCCACACCCGCTGTTCCACGCTCTCCCCGTTTTTCTCCTTCTCGGCCAGTCTGCGGTAGCGGTCCTCCGCTGATGCCGCGAACTGCAGCAAGTCTTTCAACTCTCGCGGCTCCGGGCGTCGTCCGTAGGCTTCCAGGACCATGCGCGCGGCCCGCCGGCCGGGGTCGGTCTCCTCCGTGACCATGCGCCGGGCCCAGGCTCGAGCTTCTCCCGCAATGAACTCGTTGTTCAGCATCATGAGAGCCTGGGAGGGAACGGTGGAAACTCCTCTGCGCCCGATGGTCGAAATGGGCGGCGGATAGTCGAAAGCCAGGAACAGGGGCGTCAGAAAGTTGCGGCGGACCTGCACGTAGAGGCTGCGCCGGCCGTTCCCGTCCAGCGGCCCCGACTTGGGCTTGCCGCGGCCGTCCTGGTAGGGGCTGATGTGGGGCGGCACGCTGGGACCGAACAACTGCCGATCCAGGTTGCCGCTAACGGCCAGCACGGAATCGCGGACCGCCTCGGCTTCCAGCCTGCGTACGGAGACGTGATGGAGAAGCCGGTTGTCGGGATCGAGCTGCATCGCCCGGGCGTCCCTCCCACCGGACATCCGATAGGTGTTGCTCAGCAGAATCAGGCGCTGGACGGCCTTGACCGACCACCCTTCCCCCATGAAGCGATGGGCCAGATAATCCAGCAGCTCAGGATGGCTGGGCCGGTCGCCCTGCTTGCCGAAATTGTCCACCGAGCGCACCAGGCCTTCCCCGAAGTGGTGTTTCCAGATGCGATTGACCATCACCCGAGCCGTCAGAGGATTCCGCGGGTCTACCAGCCGGTCGGCCAACTGCAGCCGGCCGCTTCCTTCCAGGATGGGGGGCTGGTCCTTCCCGGCCAGGATCTGCAGGAAGCGGCGCGGAACCTCCCCGCCCAGGTTCTTGTGATCCCCTCTCAGGTGGACGCGCACATTGCGTGGATCCCTGTCCTGGCTGCTCATGGCGAATCGGGAGGCCGGCATCCGTTCGTCCAGAACCTGGCGTTGATCCTGTATCCGGGCCACCGCGTCCCGCTCTTCCGGCCACAGGAGAGCGCCGAGATCTTCCAGGCGGCCGCCGGG
>JAPVWS010000035.1 GCA_027493295.1 Candidatus Versatilivorator vitaminiformans
CTTCCCCCCTGTGACCCCCCAACCCTAAAAACCAACCCCAAAACCGGCTGTGGAAACCATTGGAACTGATGGAAAACAACAAACCGCGTTTTCCACGAGTTCCAACAGTTACCACAGCCAGACTACTAATTTTTCAGCTTCGCTAAAAACTCAAGGCTCAGACGCACGTCCGCACGTCGCGCGCGAGAAGACGCACGTCGGAAAAGACACGCCTGAGGAAAAAAAAACGAATCACCAGACTACGCACCGCGCCGAAGCACCCAGCGAACACCCCCCTCAGTTATCCCAACCGCCCGTGCTATCAACCGTAGAGAGTCCCCGGATTCCCAGCGCCGGACGATCTCAACATCCCGCTCCCGGTTGTCATAACGCACCCGTCGCGCCCTATTCTCGCCCCCACGTCGCCGCTGCTCCATCGTCCAGCTTCGACCGTAGCCGCTGCGGTACGTCGTCCAGGTCCACACCGCGACGCTGTACCCCGTAGACAAGGCATGCCGCTCCGTGAGCGGCTCGGGAAAACGCCGATTCTCTGCCAGCGTCCGGATCTCCACCGCCCGAACCCAATCGTCATACGAGGCATACCCCCTGGCCGCCTGGTAGGCCCAGAACCGCACCGCGTCGAACAGGGAGATGTTGCGCCGACCCTTCTGCACCCGCTCAAGTATCGGCGCCCCTGGTGTCAGCAGACGGAGCTGGTCCGAGCCTGGCGCGTCCAGGTCATCGAGTAGAACCTCACCCAGCTGGTCGACGTCGGCCGGTTCGACGTAATCCAGCAAACCGGCAGGGAACAAGCACTCCGCCTTGTCGTTGGCCAGGGCATGCGCCAGCAGTACCGGCGCATCGTGGTGCAGGATCAGGTAGCCCTTGGCGCTACGCACTTCACCGCTGCACCCGAAAGCGCTCCAGTACTGGTTGCCGCGCGGCGTGTCGTCGCGGTAGTAGAAATGCTCGCCGCCCGGGCGCTGCGACCTGAGAATGACCAGGGGCGGGTGGAACAGCGAGAGCTGTGTCGCCTCACCCTTGTCCACGTCGAGGGCCGAGGTGCCAACGCTGAACGGGATGATGCCGACGTTGCCGCGGTGGGAGAGGACGCAATCGAGGTCCGGGGTGTGGGCGCGCCAAGGGAATCCGGCAAGCGGCCGCTTGTCGCGGCACAGGACGAAGTGGGCACCGTGCTGGTGCAGGTAGGTCAGGGCTTCAGGGGAGCGATCCGGCATCGGCGTTCCTCTGCGGAAACGCACGATGAGACTGCGTGCAGCGCTTTACAACCGGCTCCGAAGCCTGTAAATTAGCTGTCTGCATCTTAGCTCTCATAGCGTTTCCGGCGCTTGGGGTTTTGGTTGTGCCGCGCCAACGGCATCAACCAGCTATTGTAGCATGACGAACGCCTTGGCCCTTACGGGTCAGGGCGTTTGTCTTTTCAAGCGCCCCTCTCCCCCGAAGAACATCCCCCCTTCCTTGACCGCTTCGCTTTATGGACCTACTGTAGACCTACTATCACCTTGGCTTCGGCCTCGCCCAGGATAAATCCGAGGAGCGCCATGATCGTTCTGGTTGGCGGTGAGAAGGGCGGTACCGGCAAGACCACGCTGGCTGTCAACCTGGCAGCTATGCGCCGCCGCGCCGGGCATGACGTTTTGCTGATCGACGCCGACCGGCAGGCCAGCGCCAGCCTGTGGGCCGACATCCGGCAGGACGACAGTCACGCCCAGCCCGTGCCCTGCGTGCAGAAAAGGGGCAAGGGCCTGGTCGCCGACATCCGCGACCTGGCGGCGCGTTATGCGGACGTGGTGATCGACGCCGGCGGGCAGGACTCGGTAGAACTACGGGCGGCCCTGACGATTGCCCACCTCGCCGTCTTCCCGATCCAGCCGTCGCTTTTCGATGCCGCTACCCTCGAAACCCTGGCGGAGCTGGTGGCGCAGGCCCAGGTATTCAACAGCGGGCTGATAGCGGCCGTCGTCATCAACCGCGCCTCGACCAACCCGCGTGTGAAAGAAGCCAACGAGGCGCAAGACCTGGTTGCCGCGTACAGCGACCTGCGCCTGCTGGAGGCCCTGCTGCGCGACCGCATCGTCTTTCGCAGGACGGCGCGCGACGGGCTTTGCGTTCCGGAAGCCGACCACCGCGACCCCGCCGCGGAAGCCGAGATGGACGCCCTGTACCTGGAGGTGTTCGGAGATTCGTATCGGGAGGTATTCGAAGATGGCTAGCAGCCTACGAGATCGAGTCAAGGGACAGGCCGGCAGGCGGACGGTCAGCCCTGGAGACCCGCAGACGTTCATTGCAGGAGCGGAGCGCGACGGCCCTGGGCGGCCCTGGGAAGCGTGGGACAAGAAGGCGGCGCCGCACACGACGTTCAACCTGCGGCTGAACGACTACGAGCTGACGCTGCTGCGATGGCTCGCCGAGCAGCGCGACGAATCCATGCAGAGGGTCGCCAAGCGCCAGTTGATCCCGGTCCTGGAGAAGCTTGCCGCAGACGTTCTCGCCGCCACGACCAAATGACGGAGGCGGCACAGGCCGCCTTCGGCGACACTGACCGACGAGGCTCCCTGGACCCGCCTGGGGGTTTCCAGGCGCACTTGATACCGCAGAATGCGGCTCAAAAAGGGAGATGCGAATGAAAATCGTCCTCATCCGCTCCGATGAAGGCTACAGCGTGTCCGTGCCCGGCCTGCCGGGCTGCCATTCTCAGGGAAGCACGGAAGCCGAGGCGATCGACAACATCAAGGTTGCCGTGCAGGAGTATCTCGACGTCAAGAGCGACCTGGAGGAAAAGGACCTGGCGGAAGGAGCCGAAGTCCGCGAGATCGAGCTCGCGGTCTAGCCATGCCGAAGATCCCGGGCATCAACCATCGCCGCGCGATACGCGCACTGCAAAAGGCTGGCTTTCACATCACCCGCGAAGGCAGGCACGTCGTCATGACCGATGGCGACCGCGTCCTGGTCATTCCCAGGAACGACCCCGTGAACGCCTTCACAATGGGAGCCATCGCCGAGGATGCAGGACTGACCGTCGAAGAATTCCGCGAGCTCCTGTGACCTTTCACCAACTGCCGATAGGGCCCATTCTGTCGCCTTTGGTGCTATGATGCTCTCGTTGCGCTAGTAGCGCAGTCATGGGGCGGAATATCGTTCTGGAAACTGGATGCCCCAGAGGGCGAACCCTCTGGGGCATTCCTGCATGTGCCGATAAGGCCCATTATGTGAACTTCGCCAAGAGCGGAAACCCGCGTGGTTGCTGGACTTGCGCGCGTTCGGCCCGCAGGCCCTCGAGTTGCCCCACCGGATCCCTGGAAATGGCCGAAATCGGCCCTCGTCGGTGGGGAGAGAGCTGCGGGAGCGAGGGGTTTTTGGCCGGCAGGTGGGGAATCTTGAGCTGGCGGCCGCGAACGGCTTCCCGGCCTGGCCGAGGTCGAGATGGGGTAGCGATCCGGTTCAGAATAGGCCTAATTTGGCCCCTGAGATGCCGCAGGAGGGATTTTTCTGGACTACCCCCCCCCCAGGCTTATCCTGCAAAAACGCTTTGTAGGGAATTCTGGGCCGTAATTCGGCCATAAGTCAGAGGGAGGGATGCAAGTAACATGAGACGATTGGTCTTCATGATTTTGGCGCTGGGTTTGGTTCTGTCAGCGTACGCACAGGATGACGAGGATACCCTTGCTGACGTCGGCGACGACATAACCGTAGATTTCGCGGTACTTCCGAGCGGGGTTTATGTCCCACCGTCATTCCAGATAGCGGGCGTGACGTTCTTCTCGCACAGTGGAACTGACCCGGACAGTGCCCAGCCCCATATAGCGGACTGGCCCCCGCTCGGACGGAGCTACGTATTTCCAGATGAAGGAGTGACGGTTGTTCTGCCACTGGAAGCCGAGAGAGTCGAGATTGCACTTTGCCTTGGTTACTCAGACGTTACGATTGAGGCTTTAAGCTCGGCGGGCAATTCACTGTCACGACAGGTAATCCCTGTTGGGTGTGCCGAGATTTCGATCAATTCGTTCAGCCTTGAACAAATATCAGTCGTGCGCCTCACGGGAGGCGGCTATGAATCGTCCATTGCGTGGCTAAGCGCCAATGTGATTCCCCTGACCCAACGCGTAGGGCACGCCTTGGCCAACAGCACCGGAACGGGAGCGGGATTCGCTACCCTCAGCGCTGGCGAGAACCATACCTGCAGGATACTCGACACGGGCGCCGTGGGGTGCTGGGGCGACGACAACTATCATCAGTCCAGTCCGCCACCGGGCACTTTTGTCTCCGTTAGCGCCGGCGACCGGCATACCTGTGGGATACGGCCCACTGGAACCGTGGAATGCTGGGGCGCAAGCGTAGGCGCCATTGGAAACTTCCTGGGGTATGAATCAAATTCGCCATCGGGCACCTTCACCTCCATCAGCGCCGGCAACGCTTATACCTGCGGGGTGCGCCCTACGGGAGCCGTGGAATGCTGGGGCTATAACGCCCATGGTCAGGCCAGTCCGCCAGCGGGCACCTTTGCCTCGGTCAGCGCCGGCCGTGTTTATACCTGCGGGGTGCGCCCTACGGGGGCCGTGGAATGCTGGGGCTCGGACGGACATGGTGAGTCCAGTCCGCCACCGCCAGCAGACACCTTCACTTCGGTCAGCGCCGGCATCGGAATTCGTGGTCATACCTGCGGGGTGCGCACGAATGGTTGGGTGGAGTGCTGGGGATGGGACAGTCAAGGTCAGGCCAGCCCGCCATCGGGCACTTTCATTTTCGTTAGTACTGGCGGGTCTCATACCTGCGGGATGCGACCCACGGGCGTCGTGGAATGCTGGGGATTGGACACTCAAGATCAGGCCAGTCCACCATCGGGCACTTTTACCTCCATCAGCGCTGGTGGGTCACATACCTGCGGGATGCGACCCACGGGCGCGGTGGAATGCTGGGGATTGAACGACAAAGGTCAGTCCAGTCCGCGTTGACGGCGGGATTCGTGCATGTGGGGTGCGCCCATCGGGTGCCGTGGAGTGCTGGGGGGCGTCGGCTACCACCTATGAGAACGAATGAGAAGGGAGTGCGGGACAAGCAGCAATCGATCGATTAGACCATCCCAGGCTGTAATTCATCCACAACAGGGAGGAATGGTATGGACGCCTCCTAGCCTTTGATGTTCGATAGCCAGGGTTGGACCCTCGCGGTCCAACGGCATCAGAGTGCCAAGTGGTGAA
>JAPVWS010000350.1 GCA_027493295.1 Candidatus Versatilivorator vitaminiformans
TACCTGGCCCAGTGGTTCCGCCACCACTTCGCCGCCCCCTCCCCTGCCCAGAAAAAGGGTTGGTCTCCGGTGATGGCCGGAAGGGATACGCTAATCGCTGCGCCCACCGGATCGGGCAAGACCCTGGCCGCCTTCCTGTGGTCCCTGAACAAACTCGTGACGGCAGCTCTGAAAGGCCAGCTCGAAGACCGCACTTATGTGGTCTACGTATCGCCTCTGAAGGCGCTGGGAAACGACATCCACAAGAACCTGCAGCTCCCCATGGAGGAAATCGGGCGCATCGCCCAACAGGCGGGCGAAGCGCCGTTGGGAATTCGAGTGGCGGTTCGCTCGGGAGACACTCCCAGCAGCGAACGGCAGTCCATGCTCCGACGCCCGCCCCATATTCTGATTACGACTCCCGAGTCACTCTACATTCTGCTCACGGCCAAAGGGAGTCGTGGCTACCTGAAGGGAGCCGGTACGGTGATCGTTGACGAAATCCATGCCGTGGCGGGCGACAAGCGGGGGTCTCACCTGGCCTTGTCCCTGGAACGCCTGGACCATCTGGCCGGCCGGCGCCTGCAGAGGATCGGGCTCAGCGCTACTCAGAAACCCGTTTCCGCCATTGCCCGCCTGCTGGTAGGCACTCCGGGCCTCGGGCCCAAGGGTCGGGTGGCTTGTTCCATCGTGGACATCGGCCACCAGCGTGATCTTGAGTTATCCATTGCCATTCCCGACCTGGAGTTTGGTCCCATCGCCAGTCTGGAGCTTTGGGAAGCCGTCTATGAGCGCATTGCCGCTGAATCGCAGGCTCATCGGTCGACCCTGGTCTTTGTCCATACCCGCCGACTCGCGGAACGAGTGGCTCACAAGCTGAGCCAGCGGCTGGGAGAAGACCAGGTCGCCACCCACCACGGCAGCTTGTCCAAGGAGAGCCGTCTGGCTGCGGAACAGCGACTCAAGTCCGGCGCCATTTCGGTGGTGGTGGCCACGGCCTCGCTGGAACTGGGCATCGACATCGGTCACGTCGACCTCGTTTGCCATGTCGGGGCTCCCCGCTCCATTGCAAGCCTGCTGCAGAGAATCGGCCGCTCCGGGCACGGCCTGGACACCGTTCCCAAGGGCCTCCTCTTCCCTCTCACCCGGGATGAGCTGCTGCAGACCGCCGCGGCCGTGCGGGCTGTCCGCGCCGGAGAGCTGGATCGGGTCCACATCCCCGAAAAGCCTCTGGACATCCTGGCTCAGCAGATGGTGGCCACCGTCGCCGGCGGAGAGATTGCCGAGGAGGAACTTTGGACTCTGTGCCGAAAGGCCTATCCCTATCGCGAACTGACCCCCGAAGAGTTCGCGGAGGTGGTGGAGATTCTCTCCGATGGGATTTCGACCCGCCGTGGCCGTGGTTCGGCCTACCTTCACCGCGACGGAGTCCATCGCCGCCTGCGGCCTCGCAGGAACGCCGCCCTCTCAGCAATCACCAGCGGGGGAGCCATTCCCGATACGGCCGATTACGATGTCATCCAGGAACCTGAAGGCATCTTCGTGGGGCGGGTCAATGAGGATTTTGCGATCGAGAGCATGGCCGGAGACATCTTTCTGCTCGGGAACCAGTCCTGGCGCATTCGTCGGGTGGAAGCCGGCAAGCTCCGCGTGGAGGACGCTCAGGGCGCACCTCCCACCATTCCCTTCTGGGTGGGGGAAGCCCCGGCCCGCACGGCGGAACTGTCCGAAGCGGTCTCGGAACTTCGCCGCAAGCTGGCGGAACTGCTGGACCGTGAAACCGATTCAGCCATCGAGTGGCTGTCGCGGGAGTGTGGAATGGACCGGTCCGGAGCGGAACAACTGGTCTCCTATATCACCCAGACCCGGGCCGCCCTGGGAGAGGTTCCCACCCAGCACACCATAGTGGCCGAGCGCTTTTTCGACGAATCGGGGGGCATGCAGCTGGTGCTGCACACTCCGTTTGGGGGCCGCATCAATCGGGCCTGGGGGCTGGCCCTGAGAAAGCGATTTTGCGTCTCCTTCAATTTTGAGCTGCAGGCGGCAGCCACCGACGACGGGGTGGTGATCTCCCTGGGAGAACAGCACAGTTTTCCCCTGCAAAGCGTGTCCTCCATGGTGCGATCCGATCGAACCGAAAAAGACCTGATCCAGGGGGTGCTGGCTTCTCCCATGTTCGGAAATCGCTGGCGCTGGAACGCCACCCGCTTCCTGGCGCTGCTGCGGTTCCAGCAGGGACGCCGGGTGCCGATGCCGATTCAGAGGATGCGGGCGGAGGATCTGCTGGCCGCCGTTTTCCCGGCTCAGTTGGCCTGTCAGGACAACGCCCCCGGTCCGGTGGAACCGGTGGACCATCCTCTGGTGAACCAGACGCTGCACGATTGCCTGCACGAGCCGCTGGACCTGGAAGGATTTCTGGAGGTCCTCGGCCGCCTCGAGGCGGGAGAGATCCGCTTCCTGGGGCGTGACACACCCGCCCCCTCACCCATGTCCCACGAGATCCTCAACGCCAACCCCTATGCCTTCCTGGATGACGCTCCCCTGGAGGAACGACGGGCGCGGGCGGTCTCCCTGCGGCGGATGGACACCGATGCCATCCAGGCCGATTCCCTCCTGGACGCCGGGGCGGTTGAGCGGGTGGTCGCGGAATTGTGGCCGGATATCAGGGACCGGGAAGAACTGCACGACCTGCTCCTCAACCTGGTCGTTCTGCCCTCCGATGCGGTTGGCCGCTGGCGGGAATTCATGAACGATCTGATCGAATCCAATCGCGCGGCGCCGGTTTCCTGGGTCAATCCCGAGGGATTCCACCAGGAAGCCTATGTGGCCGCCGAGAGACTGTCCTGGCTGAAGCGCCTGGTTCCCGAAACCCAGGCAGACCCCTCCTTCGAGCGCCGAGCCCGGGATTGCGACACCGGCTCGCCTTTTCTGCCGTCGGCATCTTCGACCACGAGCAGACTCCCCGGAACTTCCGAGGAGATGGCCGCCTTCCTGGTGCGCGAGTGGCTTGAATGCCTGGGACCGGCCACGGCTGCAGAGCTGGCCGACCGACTCGGCCTGCCCCGCTCCATGGTCCAACTCGCCCTGGTGACCCTGGAGGCCGGCGGCTCCATTCTGCGGGGCCGCTTCCGTGCCGGGCCCGGTCTGCGCGCACCGGCAGGATCCCCCTCCTCGGTAGTCACTTCGACTTCAGGCGTCGCAAGTGAGAAAGGCCTCCACTCGGCCGACGAACCGGGTCCCGACACGGAGTGGTGCGAACGGCGGATCCTGGCAAGGATCCACCGCCTGACGATCGGTCGGTTGCGCCGGGAAATCGAGCCGGCCAGCACCACCGAATTCATCCGCTTCCTGCTGCATTGGCAGCACCTGGTGCCCGGGACTCAACTCCATGGCCGGGAGGGCCTGCTGAAGGTGTTGCAGCAACTGCAGGGGCTGGAGCTTCCGGCGCCGGCCTGGGAGCGCGACATATTGCCCAAGCGAATAGCCGGCTATCGACCCGAGGACCTGGAAGCCCTGTGTCTTTCCGGCACCGTCGCCTGGGGCCGGCTGCGGTTCTCTCCACCCCCCGCATTCGACCCGGAGGATCCTTCAGCCAAAAACAGCCACGCTCGAACCAAGCCCGGCCGCTCGGCTCCTCTGGCCTTTTTCACCCGACAGGACTCCACCTGGTTGCTGGATTCGAGGCCCCTCTCCCTGGAGGGCATTCCGGGGTTGTCTCCCGTGGCCGTGGAGGTAGCCAACGCGCTGCGCCAATGGGGAGCCTGTTTCCTGTCGGACATTTCCAGGAGTACCGGAAGGCTGACCGCCGAGGTGGAGGATGGGCTGTGGGAGTTGGTGAGCCGCGGTCTGGTCACCGGAGACGGGATGGCCGGGCTGCGGGTCCTGTTGCTGCCGAACCAGAAGCGGCGCGGACCCGAGCACCGTTTGCGAGTCATTCGCGGAGGCAACGCCCCCGGCCGATTGCTGCCGCTGGGCCGGTGGTCTCTGTTGCAGCCGCAGCATCCCCATCTTTCGGACCATCCGCCCGGCGAAGCTCCCCAACCGGACGCGTCCGTCAGTCGGATGCCCCCTCCCCACGAGGATCATGAAGAATTCGCCACCCGGATGGCCCATCAGCTTCTACACCGCTACGGCATCGTCATCCGGGAACTCATGACCCGCGAGCCTCACGCACCCCGATGGAGAGTCCTGCTGAGCATTTACCGGAGGATGGAGGCTCGGGGTGAAATTCGAGGAGGGCGGTTCGTGAGTGGCTTTGTGGGTGAACAGTTTGCCCTCCCGGAGGCAGTAGACACCCTGCGGGCGCTGCGGCGGGACCGGGCGCCAGGGAGCGACACCGTGCTGGTCCCCGCGGCAGACCCGCTGAACCTGGTGGGCATCCTCACGCCCGGAGGTCGAGTGTCTCCCTTCTCCCACCAGTGGATCGCCATCCGGGAGGGTCTACCGATTGAAGTAGGGGAGTTGGGAGAAGTGCTGAGCCGATTGCAGCCCAAGCGGTCTTCCGGCGCCGAGCAGGGACCGACCCGCTCAGCCCCTCGTTCCGGTGACGATGCACATCGACCATGACGGATTTCAGGGCCGCCAACCCGGCCTGGCCGCCACTGCATCACCCGGACAAAAATGTTGAAACCGGCCACCGGGGGCCAGCGTTGTTTAGGTTGATTCGATGGTGGTGAAGCATCCTGGAAAGGTAGAGGTTCATGAGACTGCAACGTAATCTGGTTCTCCCTGTCGTCGGGCTGGTTGTCCTGATCGCCGTCGTTTATCTGGTCTGGGGTGGCGGGGACGACGATCCGGCCGAGAATTACCTGAAAGTGGCGGTGGAGCGCGGGGACGTCCGCAGGACCGTCACCTCGACCGGAACCCTGCAGGCGGTCGTCACCGTACAGGTGGGCAGCCAGGTCTCCGGACGGATCCAGGAGCTGCACGCCGACTTCAACAGCGTGGTCAAGAACGGACAGACGTTGGCCATCATCGACCCGGCCAACTTCGAAGCCCAGCGGGACCGCGCCGCCGCCTCCCTGGCGACCTCGGAGGCCGCGGTGAAAAACGCGGAGGCCAATCTGATCAATCGCAAAGCCGAACTCCAGAGCGCCGAGGCCAATCTTCAGGTGTCGCGAGTCGACCAACAGGAAGCGGGCAGGCAGCTGCGAAGAGCCAAGGGACTGTTCGAGGACGGCCTCATCCCTGAACGGGACCTGGAAACGGCACAGGCCGGCCATGATCAGTCCGCCGCGCGCCTGTTGCAGGCCGAAGCCCAAATCAGCCAGATCAAGGCCTCCATTCGATCGGCCGGGGCCCAAAAGGAACAGGCTCTGGCCAACGTCAAACAGGCCAAGGCCGAATTGAAGATGGCCCAGGTCAACCTCTATTACACCAACATCACTTCTCCCATCGACGGGGTGGTGATCGAACGCAGCGTGGATATCGGCCAGACGGTGGCGGCCAGCTTCCAGGCCCCCATTCTGTTCCTGATCGCCAACGACCTGGCCAAAATGCAGGTCATCGCTCAAATCGACGAGGCCGACATCGGAGCCATTTCCGAACAGGCCGAGGTCGATTTCACGGTCGACGCTTTCCCCGGACAGAACTTCCAGGGGAAAATTTCCGAAATCCGCCTCAGTTCCAAGCTTCCGGGTTCCAGCACCGACGCCCAGCAGGCGGCCGGATCCACCAACGTGGTCGTTTACAACGTCATGATCGACGTGGACAACCCCCA
>JAPVWS010000351.1 GCA_027493295.1 Candidatus Versatilivorator vitaminiformans
ATCCAGGCGCCGTCCCATGAAAACCCGAACCTCCTCGCCCATCATGTTCTCGGGGGGAGGTAGCACCAGGTAGGGGAGATAGTGCCTGGAGGCGGGACTGTATCCCTGAGCAGCGATCCGCTCCTCGGCCACCCGGTCGTAGGGTCGGTTGCGGGCCACGGCGTCCCGTATCCATTCCCAGTAGGACTGGCTCCACTTGGGATTGATCCCCACCGGAAAGACGGCCACGCGGAACAGATCGGCCAAGCGGAAGGTCCAGTAGTCCACGAACTCGGGGGAGTCGAGCAATACCTCGATCAGCTTCTCTCTCTTTCGGGGATCGGAGTCGGCCAGAAACTCCCGCACACGGCCGGCGGGCGGAATGCGTCCGGTGAGATCCAGGCAGACTCTGCGGAGGAATTCGGCATCGCCGGACAGCGGGGAGGGAAGGATGTTGAACTTTCTGAGCTTGGCAAAAACCTCGTCATCGATGAAGTTGACGCGGGGAAGCTCCGGATATTCGGGAATCCACTCGGCAACCACGCCGATCCTGGATTGCACTTCGTAACCGGCGCCGCGGACCAGGATATTGGACTCGCCGGGATTGAGAGCCCGCACCAAGCCCTGTCCGTCCAGTTCGGCCACTTCCTGCTGCTTGGATTCGAAGCGCACCCGGTGGGTAAAGTCCTCCCGTGTGCCGTCAGAAAGCAGGGCCGTAACGATCAACTGGCGGCTCCCTCCCTCCTGCAGCAACCCTTCCCGGGGAAACACCTCCAGTCCTTCCACCTTGGGCCGGGCCATACCGTTTCCCTCACGGAAAGGCGCTCCCCGGCCGATCCACTCCAGGATCGCCCGGTAGTCCTCCGACCCCTTCTCCAGCCGCAGTCCGCCCCCATGGGCAACCTCCAGGGCGGGTTTCCTCAGCAGCAGGCTGCGATCGGGCGCTTCAGTGTCAACACGAGGAACGATGGGCTTGCCGGGCTCGTCGGTCAATACCTGAAAGACGCCGCCCTTGACGATCCAATCGTAGTCCTGACGGGGGTGCGCGGCGTTGATGGAAAGCCTGAAGCCGCCCTGGCCCTTGACCCCGGCGTGGCAGGCAATGTCGTTGCAACCCCGGCGGGTAAGGATGGCGCCGATCTCTCTTTCGAAGCTGAATGGAGGAGGACGGGCCGAATCGATCACCGCCACGGCGGCGCGGGCCTTCAAGGACCCGACAGTCACCTTCAGGGTGGTCTCCCCGTCCCTTGCCGCCATCACGCGGCCGGCCGAACCGAGGCGGGCCACCGCGGGGTCGGCCAGGGAGAACCGGGCCCGGGCCGTCACGTCCTCTTTGCGACCCCCGGCAAGGGTGGCCACCACCGAGAACTGCTGGGAAGCGCCCTTCCACCGCAGTGTGGTCTTCGCGGGCGTCAGGCGCAGGGAGAGGGCGTCCGACGCAGAGGGCTCGGCGCCGGCCGTGGACCGGAGCGCAGGGATCAACAGAAACCCGGCAGTCAGGGCCGAAATTATCAGGCGCCGGGAAAAGCAGGGGGCATGCTTGCGCATCGCATCTCTATCGATCGGGGGACACCCGCCTATTATCTCTTTCCGGACCGTTCTTTTCAACCGGCTTCAACGCCGCCCGAGTGGGGGTTGGGGCCGGAGCCACCACCATCAACAGCAGATCCTTCACCGGGGTCATGCGGCCCATGCGTCCCTCTTCCACCGGTTGAGCCATCACCGTCACCGGGACCGGGACCGGCGTGGGTGGGGCGCCGGCCGCAGTCACCAACACCAGGGTCGCTTTCCGGCTCCGGGAAACGTAGCGCTCCTTGCGACCCTCGTTGACCGCAGGCGGAGCATCGGGCTCCGCCCGGGTGCCGGCCACCGCCGTCACGCCGGGCGGCAACCCCGCCAGACTCAAGGCGATGCTGCCCTCGAAGTGTTCCTCCTCGTCGGCGACCAGGCTCAGCGGGGTGGCTGTGCCGGCGACCAGGTTCAAATGGTCCTCCTCCACGTGGATCTGGCCCATGTGAGGCACCTGGGGACGGATCAGGACTCGGTAGGCCATTGAGGGACCGCCGAAGGCCGCCGTGATGTCACGGATCTCCAGTGTGAATTCTCCTGCCCGGGGGAAGGAGTGAATGACCTTGGGTCGGATCTGCTTCTCGATCTCGGTGTTGGCATTCAATATGGAGTGCACGTTGGTCAGGACTTCGGCGCCCTCGGCATCCACCATCTTGAGGTAGGGGTTGAAGACCGGCACCGTGGCGCGGGGAGTCTGGATCTCCAGGGCAACGCGGTCACCCACCTTGGCCGCAAACCGCACCCGGTCGATATCGCCCGGATGCTCGATGGTCCCTGCCAGCAGCGCCGGCAGCGTAACCACCATCGCCTCCGAGGCATCGTCCGGGGCTCCATCCAGTTTGATGAGCGGAATGGTCTCCGGCGCCGGGACCTCCTGCGTTCCGGCCTGTCCCCCCGCAGCCGGCTCCCGATCGGACGGTGGCCGTGGCGGCGATGCCGTTCGCGCCCGCAGCGCTTCCATTCGATCGGTTCGAAGCTCCCGAGTCCAGCTTCGTTCCTGCCAGAGTTCCCTGCCCGAGCCGATGGAGGCCGAACCGGATGCCTTCCCGTTCTCCTCGTCCGAATCCCTGGCGATCCGCAGAAGGTAGGGGTGATCGGGGCCGCCCTCCCCCATAAAGCCGCTGACCCGAACCAGGTATCGGCCGGCCTCCCCGAACCGGTACCTCAGGACAGGCTCGGTGCTCAACTCGGGATAGGACACCGGCTCGTCGCTGAAAGCCAGCCTGAGGGCGCGGTCGGGGCTGAACCAACTCCCGTCGGGCTCGTAGAGCGTAATGGCCATATCCGAGAGCGCCAGCGAGCGCACCTCGAACCGCAACCGCTCTCCCTCGGCAACGCTGAAGGCGTAGTAGTCCACTTCGGCAGGCTGCCCGATGGTCCCGTGAACCGCCAGGGGCCACTCGGGCAAGGGCTCGGCCTCGGAGGCCAGATCGTGAGAAGGTCGTTTCTCCAGATGGCCGGGCTCGGCGTGCACGTGAAAGGTCAGGGGAGGGGAAAGGCCGCGGGGCGTGATCGCCCTCAGGCTGCGGGGACCCGGTCGGGCAGCCGGGTCCACCTGGAACCGCAGGTCGAGCAACTGGATCGGCTTGGCCCCGGCGTCCGACTGGGGCGTTTCTTCGGGCTTGGGCCCCTCCTCGTTTCGGAGGCCGAGCACGGTCGCAGCGACTCCACCGGAGTCGAACCAGAGCTCGCCGGCTCCCTTCAGTCCACGTCCCCTGAGGGTCCCCTGAAACTTTTCTCCCGGCCGACCTCCCAGGGGAAACAGGGAAAGGATTTCGGGCGGACCGGAAGAGTCGGCCTCGGCCGGACAGGGGAGGGGCTGAAGCAGGACCAGCAGGCCGGTGACCATCCATCCCCGGCTCAAGGGGCCGGCGGTCTTGCAGGAAAGGGCCACGACGATTCCTCGATCTTGGAGGGCAGGCGGGGGCGACCCGATCGGTGAGCCGATCCGGGTGTCCTGTCTCAGAAACAAGGTTACCATCTCCGATGGAGGTTCGACAGAGAAACGGTTGGTTCGACCTGCCTGGTGCAGGCAGCAAGGCCATTTGCAAAATTCAGAATCGGGTCTCCATGAAACGACAGAGAGCGGACTTGTCCGGCGAGTGACCTGTGTCCTGACTTGTCCCCGAAAAGCTTCCGCTGCCCTGCGAATATTGCAAAAGGCTAAACCACAAAAGGCACAAGCGGCACAAAATGAGATTCGAGACTTGCCGATTCCCGTTTTTGCGCCTTTTGTGGCCATTGAGGTACAGAGCACGTGTCCCCTGATGGACCTGTCCCCTTGCCTCTCCCGGCAAGGATCCGGTTCCGCGGCAATTTTGCAAACGGCTCCATGGTCAACTTGGCCTCCCTCGGCCGCCGAAATCCATTGATACTCTTGCAAAGAGGGTCTACCCTGTCGGCGGACCCAACCGGACCGAACCATGGACCCCGCCCCCGGATTCAAGCAGGCCAGAGACCGCGGATGCGCCTTTCTCTTGCGCCATCAGGGCATTCGTGGAGAATTTCCCCGAAGCCGGCCGGCGCTGGACGACTACTACAAGGTCCTCACCGCCTTTCAGGTCTGCGGCCACAACGACGCCGCCAACCGCCTCTGCCAGTGGATTCGTACCCGGGGAATGACTCCCGGGGGCGATTTCGGGCCCAAGAAGGAAGCAGCCTCCGGTTACTCCTGCGCCTATTTCAACGCCTGGGTCATCCTGGGAGCACAGCGGCTGGGGCAGCTCGACCTTGCCGCAGGCGGAATCCGCTTCCTGTTGGGGTTTCATGACGAGGAGACCGGAGGCTTTTTTTCAGACCCTACCGAACGCACCCCGGAGACTAGGCAGGACCTGATGGTGGTGAGCCTGTGCGGACTGGCTTGTCTGTCCATGGGTAGGACCGAGGAGGCCTTCCGCGCCGCGGGCTGGTTGAAGAACCTGATGGAGGCCCAGCCGGATTTTCCGAAGCGGCTGTACACCGTCTTCAGCAGACATACGGGTCTGCATACCCAGTTCGATCCGGGTGAGGCCTTAAGGCATGTGGTGGTGGCGGACTCCCGCGTCGACCAGGCCTTCTTCAACCCGGGAATCGCTGCCGGCTTCCTCTGCCGCCTGTTCCAGGTCACTCAAGAGAGGAAGTGGCTGGACCTGGCCATCGAGTACATGCGGTTCGCTGAAGCAGCCAGTGACGAGCTCTTCCGCCTTATCCGGGCCGGCAAGGTGGGCTGGGCCGCTTCCCTGCTCTTCCGCATCACGGGAGAACAAAAGTATCGGGCCATGGCCCTCAGGATCGGCGACAATCTGATCCGGCTGCAGTCCAGGCACGGGTACTGGTCGGGAGTGGGACAGCAGACACCCAACTTCGATTCCACGGCCGAACGAGTGGTCTGGATGGACGAGATCGCCCAGATTGGCGGAGGATAAGTCCTGCCGGCCGGACTGACGCCATCGACGGATCCTTCCGGGTCCAAACCCGGATTGACAAGCAGGGAGGCTGACCATGCTGATCATCGACGGGGATTACCCCATGGCCATTGGCGCCATGGACCTGAACCGCGACCTGACCCTTCCCCTCCCGGAGGTCAGGCGCACCGCTCCCGACCGCTTCGCCGAGAAGAGCCGCCCGGACGCCGAGACCATGGCCTCCCTGCCGGAGATGCGCCGAGGCGGTATCGCCGCTGCACTGGTCAAGGTGGTGGCCCGCCACTACCGGTCCGGGAGCCCGTTGTGGGGATACCGTGGTCCTGAGATGACCTACGCCGCCGCCCGGGCTCAACTGGCCTACTACCAGATGCTGGAGGTGCGCGGCGCGGCCAGCATCCTGCGGACGGGTTCGGATATTTCCGACCACCTGGAATCGTGGTCAAACAGTGAGTCGCGGGACGAACTGCCCGTGGGATTCATCCTCGGCATGGAGGGAGCCGACCCCATTCTGGAAACCAGTCAGATGACCCGGTGGTGGCAGGACGGAATTCGGGTCATCAGCCTCTCTCACTACGGACTCAGCACCTACTGCCACGGCACCGGGACCGGGACCTCGGGAGGCCTGTTCCCGCCCGCCAAGGCCCTCTTGCGGGAGATGGACTCGGCCGGAATGATCCTGGACGTCACCCACGCTTCCGACGCTTCCGTCCGGGAGGCCCTGGATCTGTTCGGGGGTCCGGTGCTGGCCAGCCACCAGAACTGCCGGGCCATCGTCCCCGGAGAGCGGCAGTTCCCCGATGACCAGTTGCGAGCCGTGATCGGGAGGGGCGGAGTCATCGGAGCCTCCATGGACACCTGGATGCTGTATCGGCCCGGGCTGGACTGGGGCGGTCCCATTCCTCCCCGGCGCAGCGTCTACTCCAAGGAGGCGGTGACGCTG
>JAPVWS010000352.1 GCA_027493295.1 Candidatus Versatilivorator vitaminiformans
CTGGCCGATCAGACCTGGAAGCTGGACCGGATCGAGGTCTTGCAGGGCGGACAGGCGCAATCCTACGAACGGCTGGAAGATCTTCCAGCCACGGTGGCCGGCCGGGCCCAGTCGCTGTTCGCCTACCAGGGGGTGGAGAGAGTGGGCATGCTCGGCTACCTGTGGGAACATGGCCGATTGCCCGACCTGAACTGGGCCATTCTGGCCGCCTTTGCCGCCATTGCCGGGATCGGGGGCACGGGCAACGCTCTCTGTTCCAACTACGCCCGAGACAAGGGGTGGGGGATGGGCAAGCTGGTGGGAGCCATCCCCAGCGCTGTGGGCGGCAGCTCGGTGACGCTCCTGCACATCGGGAAGACCTTTCCCATGGACGAGGCGAACCTGGGGCGCTGGCGCGGCTGGATGCGTTACGTCCAGCGTGACCAACTGGTGGTGTGGACATTCTGCTGCTTCCTGGGGATGGCGCTGCCCTGCCTGGTCTCACTGGAATTCCTTCGGAACGTGCCGGTGGAGGGGCACCGCGTCGCCGCCATGATCGCCGACGGCGCCGCCCGCAGGTACCCCGATCTCCAGTGGCTGCTCTGGCCCGCCACTCTGCTGTGCGGTTTCCTGATTCTGGCGCCGGGCCAGATCTTCTCCGGAGAGGCCATTGCCCGTCGCTGGACCGACGTGCTCTGGTCGAGCAGCCGGCGGGCCCAACGTCTCCGCGGCCCCCAGGTGCGCTACATCTACTACACCATCCTGGGGGTTTACGCCGTTTGGGGCCTGGTCTGGCTGTCCCTGTTCGAGCCCCTCACATTGGCCATCATCGGAGCCATCCTTGGGAATTTGGCGCTGGCGTCCACGGCCCTGCACACCCTCTACGTCAACCGCACCCTGTTGCCGGCCCGGATCCGGCCGCCCTGGTTCATGCAGGCCGGCCTTTTGATCTGCGGCGCCTTCTTCCTGGGGATCTCGGTCATCGTGTGGATCTATCTGTAGCCCGCCAGCAGGCGTCTCATGCTGCTGCAGCCGGTGCCGCTCCATAAGGAAGCCCGCATAGGAGGAACCGCCCTCATGTCCCTTCTTCGACTGCTCTTGCTGTCCGCCTTTTTGATCCTGTCCACTCAGGGCCCCGCGACGGACCTCCGTCTGCGCGCAGAAGACGCCGCCAAGCCGGTGCAACTTTCCGATGAGCACCTGGCCGCCGCCGGCCGGGACCGGCGGATCATCATCAACTTCGACACCATCTCCGGCGATCGAAATTTCGGGGGCCGGGACCCGGCCGAACTGGTGAAGTGGAAATTCCACGTCATCGACGCGGCCGGTGTTCAGATCGACAGCGTCTGGTGGTGCTGGGGGGAGGGCAATGTGTCACCCTGGCCCAGCCGGATCATGCCGCTCTACGACAGCGAGGGTTACCGCCGCTGGAAGGAGCAGGGAATCGACATCGCCGCCATCTTTGCCGAGGAGTCAAGGAAACGGGGTATCGAGGCCTTCTACAACTTCCGCATCAACGGCTCCGACAACGACCTGGGGCCCTTTCGCAAGGTCCCCATGAAGCTGAAGCACCCGGAATGGCTGATCCACACCTGGCCCGGTCCGGTCGGCCTGTGGAACTACGCCATTCCCGAAGTGCGCCGCTACAAGTTGAGCATTTTGAGGGAAATCGCGGAGCGGTTCGACTACGACGGCATCTCGCTGGACTTCGCCAGGGTGTGCCCGGTCCTGCCCCCCGGCAAGGCCTGGGCCAATCGGGACAAGATGACCGACTTCATGCGGAAGTTCCGAGCCATCACCGAAGAAGCGGCCCGGAAACGGGGCCGGCCCCTGCTCATCGGAGCTCGAATCCCTGAAAACCTGGAAGGCTGCCGCTTCGACGGGCTGGATATCGAGACCTGGGTGCGCGAAGGGCTGGTGGACGTGCTGGCGCTGGGCGTTCGCAGCTTCGACGTGGACATCGCCGCCTTTCGCCGCATCACTACCGGCACTCACGTCAAGCTCTATCCCAGCGTGGACGACCACCACGCCTCCGACGGCTACGCCACGCCTCCGATCGACATCTATCGCGGCGTGGCTGCCAACTGGTGGCGCCAGGGTGCGGATGGCATCCAGACCTTCAACTTCAACCACGCTCCCGATTTCCCCTTCCGCGGGGTTTGGGAAACCCACCTGGCGGCCTACCGGGAAATCGGCAGCCCCAAGACCCTGCACCGCAAGAACAAGCGGTTCGTGGTGCAGCGCCGCGGCGGCGGGCACGGTCCCACGGTAATCCCCAACCCCCAGGACTGGAGCACGCCTCGCTGGATGTACTTCAACACCAACATGCTGGCCCCGCTGCCGGCACCGCTGGCCAATGACGGCAAGGCCGACAGCCTCTTTACCGTCGCCGTGGCCGACGACCTGGGAGCCGAGCGCGAGCACCTGGAACGGCTCTCGCTACGCGTCCTGCTATCGGATCCCTCGGCCAAGGGACTGCCCCAGGAAGATCGCCTTCCGGAAGTTACGGTGGCCACCATCGGCCATCCCGACAGCCGCCTGGCGAACATCCCTCCCGCCAGGGGAATCGAGAAGCTGATCGAAGCCCGGCTCAGCAACGCACACCTGGGCATGCCCAGCCACGAGGGCGGTTGGCTGGTCTTCGACCGGCTGTCGCCGGACCTGTTTGCCCCCGGTCCCAACTTGGTCGGCCTCCGCCTCACCCGGCCCAGGCCGAAGGCGGCCGATCCCATCCTGATCGAGAAACTGGAGGTGGAGGTCCGCTACCGACGGCCCTGAGCCGGCTGCGGGATCCGCATTCCTTGTGGAGCTGTAAAGATTTCTCTGCCCACCGAAGCCGGGTGAGATTCAGTGAAGTTGTCGTCTTCGGCTGCGGAGTCGGTGTTTCAATCCGCTTTCCTGACCGAAGCCGGGGGAGAGATGGATGGCCGCGGTCGACAAGCCGAACTCCAGCCCAGCGGCGTCATGAACCAGAGGCTGGACAAGGGGTCCAACTTAGCGGCAAGTTGAATCGTGCGCCAAGGGCCGTGATTTGCGGTTGCAGAGGAAGCGCCGGGGACGGGGCTGTGAGCGAGTGGCGGGACCGAGGTTGGACGTGCACTCGACGGCACGGGCCGCGTTCGTTTTCAATTCAAGCCAATCGGTGCGGTCAGCCGAACAGGCGCAGCCCGACGGAGATCAGCACGCCCTTCGTCTTGTACCTGTAGTCGAGACGCACATCAGGCACATCGACGACCCAGTCGGTGAGCGAACGGAAGTAGCGGACTCGGACGTCTACCGGCCGTTTGAGCCGTAGCGTCGTTCCCGCACCGATTCCCCACGACCACCTGCCCAGGCGCTCGCGGTCTTCGCCGGCCACTCCGGTCTCAGGATTCGTTCCTCCGGTCGCGAACTCCGTCCAGCTTCGACGGAGCCCGCCCAGGGCATAGACCTGGGCGAGGCCGGCTGCGACTCCTCGACCCAAGAGGATGTTGCCTCCTGTCCCCGCCAAGTTGCGGTAATCCCACTGGCCGGGCCAGACGTCGTGGACGTTCCCGTTCGGGGTCGGGGAGATAGTGCCCTCAAGCTTGCGCCGGCTGGAGACGACACCCTCTACCTCCCCACCCACGAACCAGTTCCGGGATAGGCTCAGGTCCAGCCCAGCCGATAGGTTGCCGAGCAGGGAAGGGCCGGAAGAGGATGAAGTGCTTGAACTCGATCCACCCTGGATGGTTACTCTCTTGGTGTGCTCAACCGTAATTCCGCCGATCTCTGGAGCGACGCGCAGGTAGATGCGGGACTGCGCATCTGCGGGGTCCGACTGAACATGCATGCCGGCCGCCAACACCAAGCCCATCAGCGCCCATGAGCCACGCTCTCGGGCTCTTGAAGATGCTCCTGTTCCTTTGACCCAACCAGTGATCGAACGGTCGCGGGGGAATCTCATGCAATAGCACCCATCAACTGGCAGTCCGGCGGGTGATGGCCTCCCGCAGGCCTTCCAGTAGTCCCTCCAGCTTGGCCTGTCCGTATTCAAGCCGCCCGATTCGGTCGGACAATTGCTTGCTGTCGGTCCGCAGCCGTTCCTCGACCTTCACCATGTCGGTTCGCAGCCAGGCAAACAGGCCGGTCGACAGTGCGCCCAGGCCAATCCCCACCGACACGATGGCAATGATCTCTCCACTCATGCTCCCTCCAACAGTTCTCGGTTCGTTTTCTTACAGGACGGACCACAAAACCCCCGGGGAGGGAGAGTCCCAGAGGATTGCACAATGCCGTGCCAGTCCCTTCTTCTCGCCGCAGACGGGCGACTTTCTTTCCTTGAATCCGGCATGAACACCTTTCAACTGGAGGCTCGGCCGGCAATCGCCTCCCGCAGTCCTTCCAGCAGGCCCTCCAGCTTGGCCTGACCGTATTCGAGCCGCCCGACTCGGTCGTCCAACTGCTTGATGTTTGCTCTCACCCGTCCCTCAACCGTCGTCATATCGGCCCCTTGACGCTTTCCTAACGACGCCATGTCGGCCCGCAAGCGCTCCTCGACCTTTACAAGGTCGACCCGCAGGCGTTCCTCCACCGATAGGATACAGACCCGTAATCGCTCCTCGAGCTTCACCATGTCGGTCCGCAACCAGGCGAACAGGCCGGTGGATAACAGACCCAGGCCAATCCCCACCGACAGGATTGCAGTCATCTCTCCGCTCATGCTCCCTCCCATAGTACCGGTTTTTTCTTTCACACCCCCAACCACAATCCACTGGGGAGGGAGGAGCCCAGAGTCGCCGGCTGGCCGGCATTTATCGCCAAAGGCAGGCGGCATCGGCCCTCTGAATCTGGCAAATTATTCTTGGAGAGGGAGTTAGACTGAATTCCAAGGGGAGAACCGATACTCCGTAGTATACCACTAAGACTCGGGAACCTGAAGTTTCCGGCGGTAGCCCGGACTCGAGGAAAATCCCCGACTCGGGGACATTCTGCTAGAATACGCCTCCGGAAAAATTCCATGAACGATACGTCAACGCTATTCGCGATCGATGGCCGCAAGGGCATCGTCTTTGGGGCGGCCGGCGGCATCGGGGCGGTGCTCTGCGATCAGATCGCCCGGCACGGCGCCGAACTGGCCCTGTGCGACATTCGGGAAGCGGCGGCGGTCGAGGGAGCCGAGAGTATCCAGGAGATGGGAGGACGGGCCATCGGGGTGGGGTGCGACGTCGATCGGGAGGCGGAGGTGGACGGTGCGGTGGAGCAGGCTGTGGCGTTTCTGGGAGGCCTGGACTTTGCCGTCAACCTGACGGTCAAGCAGCAACTGAATCCCATCGTGCGCATGACCCGGCAGCAGTTCGACCAGTCCATTCACACCAGCCTGGGGGGCAGCTTCCTGATCTCTCGGGCGGTGGGGAGAGTGTTGCTCGATCAGGGGCGCGGCGGCAGCCTGGTGCATTTCAGCAGCATTGCCTCCTCGGCAGCCTTTGGTAGGGGCACGGGCGCCTACGCCGCCTCCAAGGCGGGCGTCAACGCGTTGGTGCGGGAGTTGGCGGTGGAATGGGCGCCCTTCGGGATTCGCGTAAACGCCATTGCCCCCTGCCAGGTGCGCACCCCGATGCTGGACTCGGTGCTGGACAATCCCGCGCTGGAAGACCGTGGCGCCCTGCTGGAGAAGATCCTGTCACGGATCCCGTCCGGACGCCTGGCGGAACCCGCCGACCTGGTGGGACCCTGCCTGTTTCTGATCTCGCAGGCCTCGGCGATGGTAACGGGGCATGTGCTCTTTGTGGATGGGGGGTTCATGGCGCAATGACTCGATCCGACAACCGAAAAGGTCGGGCAGCCCCAAGGGTGGACAGTTCCGACCAGCTCCGGCTCTATGAACGCATGGTGTTGATCCGCCGCTTCGAGCTGCGGGTGCAACGCCTCTACCGTGAGGGGAAGATTCCCGGCTTCATTCACCTCTACGTGGGCGAGGAAGCCACGGCCGTGGGGGTGTGCGCCCACCTGGGTGACCAGGACGTGATCACCAGCACCCATCGCGGGCACGGCCATGCGCTGGCCAAGGGCCTGTCGCCCCAAAAGGCCTTGGCCGAGCTGGCCGGCCGATCCACGGGATGCAACGGTGGCCGCGGGGGCAGCATGCACCTGTATGACGCCGAGACCGGGCTGCTGGGAACCAACGGCCTGGTCGGAGCCGGTATTCCGGCGGCGGTGGGTGCGGCGCTGGCGGCAAAGGCGGGCGGCAGCGGCGGCATTGCCGTGGCTTTCTTCGGGGACGGAGCCGTCAGCCATGGCGCCTTTCACGAGTCACTCAACCTGGCGGCCACCCTGGCTGCTCCGGTGGTGTTCGTCTGCGAAAACAATCTCTACGCCACCAGCACGCCCTTGACCACCTCCACCCGCAACACCCGAATCGCCAGCCGCGCCTCCGCCTACGGAATCCCCGGGGAATCGGTGGACGGCAACGACGTGCTGGCCGTCCACCGGGTCATGGGGAAGGCGGCCGCACGGGCCCGGGAAGGGCAGGGGCCCACGCTGATTGAAGCCCGCACCTACCGCACGGTGGGGCATCACGAGGGCGAACCCCTGGCGGGCACCTATCGGTCCCAGGAGGAGATCGACCAATGGAAGCGCAAGTGCCCGATCCTGCGCCTGGGCCGGCGACTGACCCGCGGTGGCGCGGCCGGCAGAGCCGACTTGGACGCCCTGGAGGCCCGCATTGAATCGCAGGTCGACGAGGCCGAGAGGTTCGCCCTGGATTCTCCCCTGCCGGCAGAAACCACGGTTCACGATTTCGTCTGGGGACCTCTGATTCAAACGCCGGAGGGGCAAGCGTCCCGCCCCGAAACCCGCAAACAGGGTTGGCTGGAGGCCACCCGGGACGCCATTGCCTCCGAGATGAGGCGCAACCCCAACCTCATCTACTTCGGTGAAGGCATCGGCCAGCGCGGCGGCAGCTTCGCCCACACCAAGGGGATGTGGGAGGAGTTCGGCGGGGATCGCATGATCGATACCCCCATCTGCGAACTGGGCTTTACCGGGGCCGCCTTCGGGGCGGCCGCCCGGGGTTGCCGCGCCGTCAGCGACCTGATGTTCAGCGACTTCATGTTCGAGGCTGCTTCCCAGATCATTCAACAGGCCGCCAAGCTGCGCTACATGAGCAACGGCCAGTTCAGCGTGCCGCTCCTGATTCGGGCCCCCATGGGGGTGATCAAGAGCGCCGGTCCCCACCACAGCGGCGCCTACTACCCCATCTGGGCACACTGTCCCGGCCTGATGGTGGCGGTTCCCTCCAACGCGGCCGATGCCAAGGGCCTTTTCACCACCGCGCTGCGCACCGACGATCCGGTCATCATCATGGAGCCCAAGGTGCTGCTGTCCAGCGAGGACGAAGTGCCGGCCGGAGAATGGGTGGTGCCCTTCGGTCAAGCGGCCGTGGTGCGACCGGGGAACGACCTGACGCTGGTCACCTGCGGGGCGCTGGTGCATCGCTGCCTGGAGGCGGCCGGGCAACTGGAATCCCAGGGGATCGGTTGCGAGGTGATCGACCTGCGCACCATCGTTCCCCTGGACGTGGACACCCTGATCCGAAGCCTGGAAAAGACCCACCACCTGCTGGTGGTGGATGAGGCCTTCTCCATGTGCGGGCTGGGAGGAGAGATCGCAGCCGCGGTGATGGAGCACGGCTTCGACCTGCTGGATGCCCCGGTGGGTCGCCTGCATACCGAGCCGGTAGCCCATCCCTTCAGCCCTCCCCTGGAAGCGTCCATCTCCCTGACCGTGGACCGCATCCGCCGCGCCGCCGAGTCCGTCCTGGCCGGGGTCGCGCCGGCGCCCAGGCGTCTGGCAGGCAGCGCGGAATCCTCTCCGGTTCTCACCCCGGCGCCCTCGCCGGCGCCCGCCCCGGCGATCGCCGAAGAGTCTGAACCCGCTCCGCAGGAAACCCGGGAAGCACCGCAACCGCCGCCGGTGGAAGGCGGCATCCCCGTCATCATGCCCCACCAGGATCTGACCATTACCAAGGCCACCGTCATGCGCTGGCTGGTGGAGAAGGGCGAAGCGGTGAAGAGTGGCCAGGCCGTGGTCGAGGTGGAGACCGACAAGGCTCTCACCGAGATCGAGTCGCCGGCCGACGGCGTTCTGGCACAGATCGTCGCCCCCGAGGGTACGGAGGTCAACCTGGGGGAGCCGCTCGGCATCCTCAAGCCGCCAGCCTGACCTGTGAAGGAGCGCGGCAAGGGAGAGTGGAATGAGGCTCGGGGCTACCATCGAGGACTACCTCCGGTCCAAGGATCCCCGGGACTACGTGGAGGAGTGCCGAAAGCAGGGGTACCGGGCCGTCAGTTGGCCTGAAGCCTTCGCAGGCGCCGGGGACGAGCTTGCCGAGATCAAGCGGACCTTTGCCGCCGCCGACATCGTGGTGGCCGAAGTGGCCGCCTGGGTCAACCCGCTGGACCCCGACGATGGGAAACGGCAAGCGAACCTGCGAAAAATCGCTGACACCCTGGCAACTGCCGACGAGCTGGAAGCGGTCTGCTGCGCCACCGTGGTCGGCTCCTTCGACCCCAGCGGCTCGCCCTTTGCCCATGTGGGCCACCATCCCGACAATTTCGGAGCGAAGGCGTTCGAGGCGGTGGTCGAGTGGGTGAGGCAGGTCCTGGACGAGGTCAAGCCCCGCCGCACCCGCTTGACGCTGGAGATGTCTCCCTGGACCCTGCTGGACGGACCGGAGGTGTACCTCAGGATTCTGAAGGCAGTGGACCGCCCGGGACTGGCCGTGCACCTGGACCCGGCCAACGCCATCCGGGATCCCCACGACTTCTATTCCAGCGGGCAGGTGATCCACCGCTGCTTCGACCTGCTGGGACCCTGGATCCGGTCCTGTCACGCCAAGGACATCCACCACGCCCTGGATTCCAGGACGGTGGCCATCCAGGAGGTCCTGCCGGGGCGGGGGGTCCGGCGTCGGTCTGTAGCTCCGGATCCTTTCGCCGGGGCCGCGGCAGTCTCCGGATGCAAGCGCTCAAGGAGGACCCATGGGTAGCAGACTTGCCGGTAAAGTAGCCCTGATCACCGGGGCCAGCAAAGGCATCGGGCGGGGCCTGGCCATTGGGCTGGGCGCCGAGGGCGCCCGGGTGGCGGTCAACTTCAAGACCGATCCCGAGGGGGCGGAACAGACCGTCCGGCTGGTTTCCGAGGCCGGCGGCGAGGCTGACCTCTTTCAGGCCGACATCGGTTCCCGGTCGGACTTCGAAGGCATGGTGGAAGCCGTCTGCCGGCGGTTCGGCCGCCTGGACGTCCTCGTCAACAACGCCGCCCGCACCCGCTTCGGCCCATTCTTCGAAGTGACCGAGGAGGACTTCGAGGACGTGGTCTCGACTATCCTGAAAGGGCCCTTCTTCGGCTCCATGGCAGCGGCCCGCAGGATGATGGAAGAGGGAGGCGGGTCCATCATCAACATCAGCTCCATCGCCGTAAGGCAGATCATCCCCTTCCACTCCAGCTACACCATGGCCAAGGCCGGTCTGGAAGCCCTGACCCGGCAACTGGCCCTGGAACTGGCGCCGCGAGTCCGGGTCAACTGCGTGGCCCCGGCAGCCACCAGCAACGATCGCAATCGAGCCTACGACCCAGATTTCGACCCCAAGTGGGCCGCCGTCACCCCCGCCGGCAGAGTGGGACAGGTGGAGGACTACGTGGGGCCCTGTGTCTTCCTGGCCAGCGACGAGTCCGCCTATGTCACCGGGCAGATCCTGACGGTGGACGGCGGCTGGACCCTACGGGGCTGCACTCCCGACATGTCGGATTTCGACTTCTCCGAAGACCGCCGCAGGGGCTGATTCCGAAGACATTGCTGCCCGACCGCCAGCCAGGTCGGGATCCACCGCCATGCCCTCCTCCATTCTGCTGATCGACTACAACTTCGACTGGGTCCTGCGGGAGGGCTATCTCAATCCCCGGACGCAGAGCGGCTTCCTCACCCTGGAGGAGGTAATCTCGGTCTGTGGAGGGCTCGGCGCCGACGGGCTGGAGCTCATGCATCCCTACTGGGAGGACCGCCCGGCCCGCTGGCTCAAGCAGTTGGCCGCCGAGGCCGGACTGCCGCTGGTCTGCTATATCTTCCATTCGGACCTGATCGTTCCGCCGGACTCTGGGCGGGAGGCGGCGGAACGCACCTTCAGGCTGCTGGACCGGACGGCCGAGATGGGCGCCCGGCTGGCCATGATCGTGCCGGGAACCGTCAAGCCGGAGGTCCCTCTGTCCGAGCAGCGATCCTGGCTGGTGGAGGGGCTGGCGGTCTGTGCGGCTCATGCCCGGGCCATCGGGATCACCCTGGTGGCGGAGAACATCGACTATCCGCCGGTGCAGCCTCTCATGGGGCGGGGGGCGGACTGCGCCGCCATCGCCCGCCAAGTCGATTCCCCGGCCTTTCGCCTGATCTTCGACACCGCCGCGCCCCTTTTCGTTCACGAGGCGCCCCGGCAGGCTCTGGCCGAAATGGCGCCCTACCTGGCCCACGTTCATCTGAAGAACGCCCGCCCGCTGGAAGCCGGAGAGACGGCCGCTCGCTATCTGGACTCCAACCGCGGATGCCGTTTCCAGGGGACCTCCCTGCGGGAAGGCATCGTCGATCTCGAGCCCCTGCTGGCCGAGCTCCAACGCCTGGATTACGACGGCTGCCTGTCCATCGAGTATCAGGGTGAAGCCGACCCCCGCGAGGTCCTGGGCCGGGACATTGCCTACGTACGGCGACTGCTTGGGTAGGGCCCCGGGAGCGCGGGCGTCCCGCCCGCACAAACCCCCTGCAGGCTCGCCCATCTTTTCCACCCGGATGGGCCGCCGGCACCGCCTTGGCTCTGCTTGGTCCGGACCGATGCGGTTCCAGCCGGCGGGATGGCCGGCTGCGGCATCGCGCGGAAACTGAGCGGCAATCCAGGGAAGAGGATGCAGGCGTCCCGCCCGCGCTCCCGGGGGTGTCGTCCCGAGGTTGCGGTGGGGGGAGGAAGCCGATTCCCCCGCTGGCGCTCACACGGCGGTGTCCGTCTCCACCTTGGCGATCAGCGCCTTCAGGTTGGCGTAGTTGATGTGCATGGCTTCGATCAGCGATCCGCTGGCCGGCCGGAAGTGGGTGGCCAGGGCCAGAACCGCATCCGAGCGGTGGTCGCGCAGGTTGCGCAGGATGGTGAGGTAGTCCACCTGGCCGTCTCCCAGGGCGCGCCAGCCGAAGTCGCCCCGGGGGCCGTCCAGGACCTGGACATCCTTCATGTGGAGGCTGTGGAGGTAGGGCTTCAGATTGAGGAAGCCCGCGGTGGCCTGGTCCCGCTCGGCGGAGAGCAGGGCGTCGGCCGGTGACCACTGGACCTTGAGTCTCCTGGATCCCAGGCGCTCGGCCAGCCGGCGGAAGTTTCCGGTCGAGCTGACGTAGTTGAAGGGCCTCATGCCCAGCACCAGGTCGATGTCGTACTTCTCGGCCTGTTCCAGCATCAGGGAAAAGGCCTTGACCAGCTTCTCCATATCCATTTCAGCGATGATGCCGCCCCGGGTCGCCCAGCGCATGGGCCAGGTGGGACCACCGTAGCCGCGCTCCCCTGGCCAGACGAAGCTGTAGGAGAGCACCGACGGCGCACCCAGCCGGGCGGCAATCTGCATGGACCGAACCACGGCCTTGAATTCCTTGAGAAAGTCGGGGTTCCGGGTCATGGTCTTGAGGTCCAGGTCCAGCAGGGGCAGGTTGTGGAAGGGAATCCAGGCGCTGAGCATCAACAGCTTGCGGCCGTAGCGGGCCAGGCTCTCGCCCACGCGGTCCACCTCGGCATCGCTCATCTCGGGAATCGGCGCCACTCCCGGGACGGACTGGAACCAGACGTGCTCGATCCCCATGTCCCTGGCGACCTCCAGTTCCTGCTCCAGAGTCAGCTCGTCCGCGTCCGTCAACTCGTCGATCCACATGGCCAGCTTGAACCGATAGGGCCCGCTTTCACCTCCGGACCGGTCGGCCGGCTCCGCCGAACCCGTCTTGGCCAATAGCGTCGATGCCACGCCGGCCTGCAGGGCCCGGCCCACAAATCTTCTGCGATCATGATTCATGCCAACCCCCCGCATGTCTCGGGCGGATGTGCGACCCGCAACATGGTTTGGAAGATTTCCGTGTGATCCCTTGCGGTATCCGTGCTATTAATTCTCTGTAGATTCCGTTTTGAGATCATTTAACTCCAAGTTGAGTGAAGTGTCCAGAATAGCTCCAGGCCACGGCTCCGGCTCACCGGTTCGCGTCGCCGACCGGTGGGAGAAGCGACGTTAGGTCTGGGGCGGAACTTGAGGAGGGGATGCCGATGGGTAATCGTTTCGCCGCCCCGATCGCCATTGGGGCAATCCTGATCATTTCTATCTGGTCGTTCGGATGCAGCAACGGGACCGGAGACGGGAGCAACGGTTCCGGCCACGGCCAAAAGGAAGACGGTCACGCGGGCTCCGCCGCATGGAGCTATGCGGGGCCCACCGGTCCCGAAAACTGGGGCTCCCTGTCAGCCGACAATGCCGCCTGCAGCGACGGGCGCATGCAATCCCCGATCGATGTCGTGGATGCCTTTCCCGCCGAGGGGCCGGACTTGACCTTCGACTACAAGCCCTCGCCATTGAAGATCGTCAATAACGGCCACACCGTGCAGGCGAACTATGGGCCCGGCAGTGTTCTGACGGTCGCGGGCAAGCCTTTCCAACTTTTGCAATTCCATTTCCATGCACCAAGCGAGCACGCCATCGCCGGTTCCCGCACGCCGATGGAGGTGCATTTCGTGCACGCCGATGCGGAGGGATCTCTGGCGGTGGTCGGTGTGATGATGCAGGAGGGAAGCCAAAACGATCCGCTGGCTTCGGTATTCGCCAACATGCCGGCCGAGGCCGGACCGGAAGTCGAAGTCGCCGAAACGACCATCGATGCCTCGGCCATGCTGCCCTCCGAGGCGGGCACCTACTCTCACTACAAGGGCTCGCTGACCACACCGCCCTGTAGCGAAGGCGTGAACTGGTTCGTAATGGCGAAGGCGATCGAAGTGAGCGCAGAACAGATCGGTAAATTCGAGGGGATCGCTTCACCCAGCGCGAGACCGCTGCAGGCACTGAACGACCGTTTGCTGATCGGGACTCCTTGACCGCTCGCTGTCTCAAAGGCTGTCGGCGCCGTCGGTCAGCCAGTCCAGGGTGAAGCGGGCCAGGATCATCCTGGCATGCCATTCGGATTCGTACAGGCACAGCACCGTCATGTCGGGGGCGATGGCCAGGTCCGAGTAGCCGGAATATTCCTGGTGGAGAAGCTTTGCCACCGGCCAGGTTCGGCACTCGTCATAGCTCATCCGCACCGTCAGTAGCGCTCGTTCGGTCTGGCTCGACGGGTGGACAAGCAGGACACGGTTTCTGCCGTGCTTGCCGGCAGTGGTGAAGCGAACCAGGCTGCCCTGCACCGAGGGCTCGGGCATCCCCGGGTCGAAGTTGACCTCCGACCAGGTCTCTCCGCCGTCGTCGCTCCAGGCGTAGGCGCGCAAGTGCTTTTTCTGCCGGCTGCGCATGTTCATGTAGATACGGCCGTCCACCGTTTCCACCGACATCGACTCGTCCGAGAGATCGATGTCCAGGGGTGGGCTGCGCCGCCAGGTCTCGCCCTGGTCGTCGCTGTACATGGCAAAGGAGAACTGCACCTTGCCCCAGCCGGCCGGCCTCCAGGTTCTGGGTCCCGGGGACAGGTCGCCCCAGCTCGAGACCAGCAGCCGGCCGCTTGAAAGC
>JAPVWS010000353.1 GCA_027493295.1 Candidatus Versatilivorator vitaminiformans
CTGCTGAAATTCAGGAATTGAGGGTCCATTCGATCCGGGGGAACCGTAATGCCGAATCCTAAACGACGTCACTCCAAATCCCGCCGCAACAAGAGACGGTCCCACGATTTTCTGACCGTGCGTTCCACCTCGCAGTGCCCCGATTGCCACGAGACCAAGTTGCCCCATCGGGTCTGTCCGCACTGCGGCTATTACCGCGGGCGCGAGGTGATTGAAGTGGGCGAGAAGTAGGCCCCGCAGGCTCCGGGCACGACCCATCCCGAGATCCATCGGATCCGGCAACTATCCGCACCTGTTTGCCGGCGCTCGCTGGCTTTCACCTGTTCCCGCGGCCCCCTCCCTGATCGGCTCTCATGAACCACCCTATCGCCTTTATTTTTCCCGGACAGGCTTCGCAATACCCGGGAATGGGCCGGGAATTGACGGACGCTTTCCCGGAAGCCGGGGCCGTGCTGTCGGAAGCCGACCGGGCACTGGGATTCTCCATTGGACGGTTGTGCTTCGAGGGCAAGTCCGAAGAGCTGCAACTCACCGAGTTCGCCCAGCCGGCCATCCTGGCGGTTTCAGTGGCGGCCCATGCCGTGTTGGCGGCTCGAGGGATCCGTCCCCAGTTCGTGGCCGGTCACAGCCTGGGGGAATACAGCGCCATCGTGGCCGCCGGCGGGCTCTCTCTGGCCGATGCCGTCACCACGGTCAGGAAGCGCGGCCAGTACATGCAGGAGGCCGTCCCCGTCGGTCAGGGAGCAATGGCCGCCCTCCTGGGGATGCCTCCGGAGTCTGTGGAGTCCCTTTGCCGGGAAGCGGCCCAGGGACAGGTGCTGTCGGCTGCCAATCTCAACTCCCCGGCTCAGATCGTGATTGCCGGTGCCGCCGAGGCGGTCGGGCGAGCCGTCCAGCTTGCGCCTCAACGGGGAGCCAGGCGAGCCATTCCCCTGGCGGTCAGCGCTCCCTTCCATTGCGCCTTGATGCAACCGGCCCGGGACCGCCTGGAGAAGGATCTGGGTCGACTGCAAATTCGGGATCTTGAGTGTCCCCTGGTGACCAACGCCGAGGCCGCCGCAATCCAGCGGGGGAGCGAGGTGGCCGGGGCCCTGGTTCGGCAGGTGTGCGCTCCCGTTCGCTGGAGCGAGACCATTCTGCTCCTGAGGGATCGAGGGGTGCGCAGATTCGTGGAGGTAGGACCGGGCCGCGTGCTGTCGGGGCTGGTCCGCCAAACCGACCGGTCGCTGGAGGTTCTCAACGTGGAAGACGTCCGGAGCCTCGACAAGACCCTGGCTGCCATGGGGGCTGCGGGATGAAGAGGGGGTTCGATGTCGCTTCAAGGTAAGGTTGCCTTTGTCACCGGCGGATCGCGGGGAATCGGGAGGGCTTGTGCCCTGGTTCTGGCCGAGTCCGGCGCCGAGGTGGCCGTGGGTGGAAGGGATGAGGCCCGGCTGGGCGCGGTGGCTGCCGAAATCGAAGGGTTGGGGCGAAAGGCCCTCCCGGTTGCGGTGGACCTGACCCAACCGGACCGGATCAGGACGGCTTTTGAGCAGGTCATGAGCGCCTTCGGCCGGCTGGACATCCTGGTGAACAACGCCGGGGTCACCCGGGACGGACTGCTTTTGCGCATGAAGCCGGAAGACTGGTCGGAAGTCCTGCAGACCAATCTGACCGCCACCTTTCTGTGCACGCAGGCGGCGGTCAAGATCATGTTGCGACAGCGATACGGTCGAATCGTGAACCTCTCTTCGGTGGTGGGATTGACGGGCAACCCCGGCCAGGCCAACTACGTGGCCTCGAAGGCGGGGATCATCGGCTTGACCAAGACGGCGGCTCAGGAAGTGGCCAAACGGAACATCACGGTCAATGCGGTGGCCCCGGGCTTTGTGGACACCGCCATGACCCAGGCGCTTCCCGAGGCTGCCAGAGCCAAGCTGCTGGAACGGATTCCGATGGGTCGGGTCGGGCTGGATCGGGAAATCGCCCTGGGCGTCAGGTTCCTGGCTTCGGACGAAGCCGGCTATGTGACCGGCCAGGTGCTGCACATCAATGGAGGACTGTACATGTGAGGTCCCCTATTTGGGACCCTGGGCAGGCCGTTTCCGGGGGGATGGCGCCCACAACGGTCATGGCTTGCCTTTTTCCAACGCTGATGGCAACATGAGCCTTTTTTGCGGCGGGGCTGAGAGTGGCGGCGCCTTTTGGCCGGCACCTCCCTGCGGTTCCCGAGCCGGTAGTCACTCAAAGGGCTTGGGCGTCGTTTGGCAGACAAAGTTTCAATCCGATTTCAATCGAGGAGGATATGGGGATGGCTGATTCGGGCGTAGAGGACAAGGTCAAACAGATAATCGTGGAGCAACTGGGGGTCGACGAATCGGAAGTGACCTCTACGGCCTCCTTTGTGGACGACTTGGGCGCGGATTCCGGAACGTGGCCAGGCAACCGGTTCGGTCGCGGGAGGATGGGGCATTGAAACGGAGAGTGGCAGTTACCGGCATCGGCGTGGTGTCCGCTCTGGCCATAGGGACCCGGGATAACTGGGAGGCCCTGGTGGCGGGAGAAGCCGGTATCAAGCCCATCACGCGCTTCGATACGGGGCCCTTTGCCGTCAAGATCGCGGGAGAGGTCAAGGGATTCGATCCGCTGAACTGGATCGCCAAAAAAGACGTCAAGAAAATGGATCCCTTCATCCAGTATGCGGTGGCGGCCTCCGATTTTGCCATGGAGTCGTCGGGACTGGAGGTGACGCCTGAGTTGGAGCGCCGATTCGGGGTTCATGTCGGATCGGGGATCGGAGGATTCTCCACCATCGAGCGCGAACACAGTGCGCTCCTGCGAGGCGGTCCCAAGCGGATCTCTCCTTTCTTCATTCCCTCTTCCATCATCAACCTGGCCGCCGGGCAACTCTCC
>JAPVWS010000354.1 GCA_027493295.1 Candidatus Versatilivorator vitaminiformans
CCCACCAGCATCCCGTCGACCCGTTGCATCAGGTTCTCGATGACCTCGATCTTGTCGGACACCTTGGCTCCGCCCAGCACGGCTACAAAGGGCCGATCGGGATGTTCCAGGGCCTTGCCGAGATAGGAGAGTTCCCGTTCCATGAGAAGGCCGGCCGCTCCCCCGCCGACGAACCGAACCATGCCGGCCGTGGAGGCATGGGCTCGATGGGCGGCCCCGAAGGCGTCGTTGACATAGCAATCGCAGAGACGCGCCAGCCCCCGGCAGAAGGGTTCCCGATTGGCTTCCTCCTCCGGGTGGAAGCGCAGGTTCTCCAACAGCAGAACCTGGCCCGGGCCCAGTTCCGCGCTTTGCCTCTCCACCGCTTCCCCGACGCAATCCGACGCCATCATCACCGGCCGGCCCATGGCCGCTTCCAGGGCCGCCGCCACCGGCTTCAGGCTCAGGCCCGGATTGAATCGCCCCCGTGGCCGTCCCAGATGAGAGGCCAGCACCACTCTCGCTCCACGAGACAGCGCGTATCGAATGGTGGGCAGACCGGCTTGAATCCGGGTGGCATCGGCGACTCGACCCGATTCATCCAGGGGGACGTTGAAGTCGGCTCGAATGAAGAGCCGGCGGCCACCGAGGTCCAAATCCCGAATGGAGAGCTTGTTCATAGTGAGGGATTATCCACCAAGGGCCCCGACGACACACGCACAATAATTGAGCTCCGGAGCCGGAAAGCGGCGTTGGTGGCCGTGCCGCTGGCCGTCACTCACGGGGCGCCTCGTATGCCCCCCTCCGGCTCGACGGCGGGCTGAAGCTCCTATGTGGCGACCTCGCCGATTCCGTCCCCCCCACCGGTTCGCCTGCGGGCGGAGCCCTTGTCTCACCGACTCCCCCTCCAGAGGGGAGTGATACTTGAGGCCAGCACGAGACTTCTTGCCCGATTCCTGGGCAGGATGTAAACCCTGTTTGCGGTCTATTGTGTAAAGGATGAATGCGGTCTGTACGTTGGGTGACTGTGGGTTCGGAAATGCAGCTCTTAATGCGCCGCATTCGCGGCTAGGTTTGCGCGGAATTCCAACGACCCCGGGCTGCCGCCCGGGGCTACACGAGGCCGCTGCGTTGCAGCTCTATAAGGATGGCTTGTAGGAGACCTCTCGCCGGGTAACCCACGCCAACCGCAGCTTCGCAGCTCCTGCTTAACCCACAACACTGCCGGCGGATAGGATTTTTCAACTGATTATCTTCGAGCGTCTGCCCCCCGATTTCGCAAAACATCCTTCAAAAAACCCAGCTATCACTCCCCCCTGGAGGAGTCGGTGAGGTCTGCAACAACCTCCTTGGTCAATGCCCGGGCGAGAGTAGGGGACGTTGTCCCATGGGCTGACTCCCAAGGCTTGACTGGAATCTCCAGACTGCCGCCCGGGGAATGATTCCAATAGAAAAGCACGTTTCCCCTTGCAACATTGTGGGTTTGGTGAGAGCTGCGAAGCTGCGGCCCAGGGTAGCCCCGGGCGGCAGCCCGGGGTCGTTTGGGTTCTGCGCCAACCCAGCCGCGAATGCGGCGCATAGAAAGCACCCGTCCCCGAACACAATGCCTCCACAATAAGGTAGCGAACGCCGCGCCACCCCCTCCGGCTCAACTGCGCGCTAAGGCTCCTATCTGACGATCTCGCCGATTCCGTCCCGCCCAGCCGTTCTTGACCTTGGCAACGGCGAGACATCACAATCGGACCGACAGTTTGCTGGCGATAGACCCTCTTCCCTCACGCGTCCGGCGACCCGGCAAGAAGTACGGACTCCTGGTCGACGGCGGATTGGGCAGGCATTGATTCGGCGACTCTACAGCCTGGGCTTCACGCTGGCGTTCCTTCTGGCGCTGCCCTACTTTCTGATTCAGGCCCTCCGTCATCGCAAGTACCTCTCCAGCTTGTCCGAGCGCCTGGGGATCCTACCCAGAAAGATTGGGAGGGGTCCGGCGGGCGGCATCTGGATCCATGCCGTATCGGTAGGCGAGGTGCTGTCGGCGCTGCCTATGATCAAGCAGATCGAACGGCGATGGCCGGGACGGCCTCTGTTCCTCTCCACCACTTCGCGAACCGGTCAGGAACTGGCCGGCAGGAATCGGCAGGGTCTGGCAGGGGTCTTCTATTTTCCCCTGGACTGGAAGTTCGCCGTGCGTCGAAGTCTTGACCAGGTGCGACCCGGCCTGGTTTTGATTCTGGAAACCGAGATCTGGCCGAATTTCCTGCATGAATGCCGGCAGCGGGGAATCCCGGTCTGCCTGGCCAACGGACGCATCTCCGACAGGTCCTTCAGAAAATATCGCCGCTTCCACCGCTGGTTGTCGTGGGCAGTGAGCCTGTTCGACTGCTGCTGCATGCAGGACCCGGTGGACCGGGAACGCATTATTTTCCTGGGAGCCCCCCCCGACAAGGTGGAGGTGTGCGGCAACCTGAAATATGACATCGAACCGCCCCGGCAGCTCCAATCCAGGCTGGCCCAATTCCGCTCCCTGATGCAGCTCTCCGCCACCTCATTCCTGGTGGTGGCCGGCAGCACCAGGAGCAACGAGGAGGTGCCCGTTCTGCACGCCTTCCGGTCGCTGCAGCGGGAGTGCCCCCAAGCCCGACTGCTGCTGGCCCCCAGGCACCCGGGACGCTGTGCCGAAGTGGAGCAGTTGCTGACCTCCCAATCGTTTCGCTTTGTCAAGCGATCGGAGCTGTCCGACATGGTCATACCAGACGATGGGCGTCCGCCACCGGAAGTCATCCTGTTGGACACCCTGGGAGAACTGCCGGTGCTGTACGCCCTGGCCGACCTGGTCTTCGTGGGAGGGAGCCTGATTCCATGGGGCGGACACAACCTGTTGGAGCCCGCCCTGTTCAAGAAGGCGGTGCTGTTCGGTCCCAACATGAACAACTTTCGTGAGATGGCCCGGCACTTTATACAAGCCGAGGCCGGCATAATGGTTCAGAATGAAGTCGAGCTGGGTGAACGCTTCGTGGAGCTGTTTCGAGACGGCGCCGCCCGCCGGCGGCTGGGCAGCAACGGCTACGCGATTATCCAGGCCAATCAAGGGGCCGGAGCCAGAATCCTGGATCGGATCGCCAAGTGCTTGCCCTCCGGCTGAGCCCGACAGGAATCGGTGCAACGGCCGGTGGCCAAGCGGCCCCACCCGGAGCCTCCCGGCCGGGGATCTCGAGGCATGAGCACGGCATTGCGGCTGGTCTCCACCGCCTATGGACAGGTCGTCCGCCTCCGAAACCGAGGTTACGACGCCGGCTGGTTCAAGGTCCAATGTCTCGAACGGCCGGTGATCAGCGTCGGCAACCTGACTCTGGGAGGCACCGGCAAGACCCCCACAGTCATCGCTCTGGGCAAAATGCTTCAGGGTGCGGGCTACTCGGTGTCGGTGTTGCTGCGGGGATACAAGGGACGCCACAGGGGAGGACCACTGCTGGTTTCCGACGGTCGCCGCATTCGGACCGACTCCAAACTGGCCGGTGACGAAGCCCTTGTCATCGCCAGACACCTGCCTGGAGCCCTGGTCACCGTAGGCAAGGACCGGGCCGGGGCAGGCCGCTGGATAGAGAGTCGGGGAGCGGCCGACCTCCACCTGCTGGACGACGGTTTCCAACACCGCCAACTCCACCGCCGTATGGACTTGGTCCTGGTGGATGTGACCAACCCGTTTGGAGGTGGGCGAGTGGTCCCTTGGGGGCAACTGCGCGAACCCCCGGAGGCCCTCCGCAGAGCCGATGCGGTTATCCTGACTCGCACGCGCAACGGGCAGGACTACGACGGACTTACCCGCGAACTGCGGCGCTTCAATCCGGACCTGCCCTGCTTCCGCTCGACCCAGGTCCTCGAGCCGGTTGCCCGCGGGATGGCCCGGGAAGAAAGAGTGGCGGCGCCGCTGGCAGGATGCCGAGCCCTGGCCTTCGCCGGGCTTGCCAATCCGAACCAGTTCTTCGACTCCCTGAGACAGCGGGGGGTGGAACTGGTTCAAACCCTTCCCTTCGGTGATCACCATCGCTACTCGACCCGGGAGCTGAGCGCCATTGGCGAGCGCTGCCGGGAGTTGCGGGTGGAGGCGGCCATCACCACCGAAAAGGACGCCGAAAACCTGCCGGCGGCGTCCCTGCATCCGCAGGCCCTTCGAGTGCTGATCGCCCGGGTCTCGTTCGAGTTCGTGGGAGATGGCCTGCGGGACTTGCTGCTGCAGGCCTTAGACGAGGAGTCCAGGTGAAAGCGTTGCTGGAAACCGGCCAAGTCCGACGGCTGCTGATTCGGGGAACCAACTGGGTGGGGGACTCGGTGATGGCCATCCCCGCGCTACGAGAGGTTCGGCGGCTCCTTCCCAGGACTCACATCACCCTGCTGGTGCTGCCCTGGGTCAGCGACATCTACCAGGGCAGTCCCTGGGTGGACGCTGTCTGGCTGTACGATCGCAAGGGCCGGCATGCGGGGGCGGCGGGACGGATCCGCTTGATTCGGAGCCTTGCCCAAGGCGGCTTCGATGCCGCCCTGCTGCTGCAGAACGCCTTCGAGGCCGCCCTGTTGACCCGGCTGGCCGGCATTCCCCTGAGAGCGGGTTACCGCAGGGATGCACGCGGCTGGCTCCTGACCCATGCCGTTTCGATCGATCCCAGACTGGAGGCGCGGCACCAGACCTACTACTACCTCGACCTGGTGGAACGGCTGCTGGGACGGAAGAGGACCCTGGACGCCCCCTCGCCGGCCCAGGAGAAGACCACGCCGGAGCTGTCGCTTCGGCCGGAGGACCACACCCTTGCCAGGCAGCGACTGGAACAGGAGGGCGTTGGATTTCGAGGCAAGGTGGTCGGGGTGCACCCTGGGGCTGCCTATGGTTCGGCCAAGCGCTGGATTGGCGACCGATACGCCCAGGTCCTGGACCGGCTCACCCAGACACAAGGCGCCGAAGTGATCCTGTTCGGCTCCCGGCAGGAACGACCCATCGCGGAGTCTATTTGCGGGCACATGGCCGCGCGCCCGCTGGTCCTGTCGGGCAGGACAAGCCTCTCGGAACTGATTGCCATGATTGCCTGCTGCGACCTCTTCATTACCAACGACTCGGGTCCCATGCACCTGGCGGCAGCGCTGGGAATCCCTACCCTGGCGCTGTTCGGCTCGACCGACCAGGTTGCCACCGGTCCCCTCGGCTCTGCCGCGATTGTCCTGAACAAAAACGTTGAATGCAGTCCGTGCCTTCTGCGAGAATGTCCCATCGATCACCGCTGCATGACCCGGATCACGGTTGAGGAAGTCTTCCAGGAGGCAGTGCGGATGCTCCGGGCAGGTGGCTGAGGGACGCCGTCGCTCGGAGGAAGGGCCGTTTCACTCAACCTCGGGGCCATGCCAGGCCCTCCCGCGGGTCTGCGGGTGCGGCAACCCCGCCAAGGATCTCCCCGCGAGCCGAGGCTGCTCTTCGCTTCAATTACCCCGCTCCAGCTCAACTCATACCCATGGCTGAAATCGCAGCCTTTATCGATCGGGACGGTACCATCAGCGAAGAAGTCGGGTACGTGAACCATCTCTCCCGCTTTCAGGTCTACTCCTGGACCGGCGAGGCCATTCGCAGCTTCAACCGGCGAGGGCTGAGAACCATCGTGGTGACCAACCAGGCAGGTGTGGCCCGCGGCTATTTCAGCGAGGACCTGGTCCTCCAGGTTCACTCCAAGCTTCACCGGGAAATGGAGCGTGCCGGAGCCTACTTCGATGCCGTCTACTACTGTCCCCATCATCCCTCGGCCGGCAAGCCCCCCTATCGCCAGGTGTGCAACTGCCGCAAACCCAAGCCGGGCATGTTGTGGCGGGCGGTCGAGGAATTCGGCGTCGACGTCGGCAAATCCTTCGTGATCGGCGATCGCTACGGCGATATCGAGCTGGCACACAACGCCGGCGCCCGCTCCGTATTTGTTCTTTCGGGATACGGCCGAGGGGCCTACGAACACCAGAGAAGCCAGTGGAAGGTCCAGCCACATTGGGTTGTGGAGGATCTACTGGAAGCCAGCCGGGTCGTGCTGGAGGCGGTATGACTTCCCCTGACGCCCGCCGCTACGCCGAGATCATCGACAGCTTTCCCGGCTGTACCATCGTCGTCTACGGCGACCTGGTGGCGGACGAGTTCGTGTTCGGAGAGTTTTCCCGGATTTCCCGCGAGGCTCCGGTGCTCATCCTCAAGCACAGGGAATCCCGCATTCTTCCGGGGGGCGCGGCCAACGCCATCAATAATCTGATCGCGCTGGACGCCCATCCCGTCTCGGTTGGAATCCTCGGCCGGGACGCCGCCGGAGAGGAGCTCCACCGGCAACTCCAGGACACACAACTCTCCATTCCCACGATTGAAAGAAACAGGGACTACCGGACTCCAGTCAAGACCCGCTTCGTGGCCGGCTCGGCCCACTCCACCCGGCATCAGGTCCTACGGCTGGACCGCGAGAGCCTCTTTCGACACACCCGCGAGACCGAGCAGGCGGTCTGGAGGCACCTGGCGCCCCTGTTGGCTTTGTGCCAAGGCCTCATCATCTCCGACTACGGGATGGGCTACGTCAGCCCCGCGCTGGTGGCCCGCCTGGCCGGGATGCGAGAGGAGTTCCCCATCACGGTGGATTCCCGGCAGCAACTGCTGCAGTTTCCCGGGCTGACCGCCTCCACCCCCAATGAACCCGAGGTGGAAGCCCTGCTGGGGTACGAAATCGGAAACGACGAAGCACGGCTGGAAAAGGCGGGCAGGCTCCTGTTGAGGCGGTTGAAGTCAGAGGCGGTCCTCATCACCCGCGGCCGGGACGGCATGGCGCTCTTCACTCCCCGCAAGCCCTCCGTTTCCATTCCCATTTTCGGGAGCGATCAGGTTGCCGACGTCACCGGAGCCGGCGATACCGTCATTGCCGTCTTTACCCTGGCCCTGGCCGTGGGAGCCAGCTTCGAGGAGGCGGCCCGGCTCTCCAACTACGCGGGTGGACTGGTGGTCATGAAGCACGGGACCGCCACGGTGAGCCGCCAGGAACTCAAAAAGGCGGTGGAAAGGGATCGAGCCCTCAGTTCTCATGGATAGCCGTGCCCGCGGCGTGCCGTGCGGACCCTACACTGTGAAACAAGAATGTTTCAGACATGCTTAGTGTGTCGGTTAAACAACTCTTCACTCTCCACTCTTCACTTCTCACGCGGCCGCGCCGCCGTCTCATACGGCGAAGCCGGTCATAAGGAGCGAAACAAGGGTGTTCCAGACAAGCGCCAAGATTCTCTCCCTGGAGGCCTTGCAGCCTCTGGTAACAGACCTGAAGAAGCGCGGCCGCAGTGTGGTGCTGGCCAACGGATGCTTCGACTGGCTCCACGTGGGCCACGTCCGCTACCTGCGGGAGGCGCGGCAGTTGGGAGACTGCCTGGTGGTGGCCGTCAATGCGGACGCCTCCGTGCGCGCGCTCAAGGGGCCGCCGCGTCCCCTGATGCCCCAGCAGGAACGGGCGGAAATCCTGGCCGCTTTGTCCTGCGTGGACTACGTGCTGGTCTTTGAGGATCTGAACGTGGAACGGGTGCTTCGTACGCTGCAGCCGCACATACACTGCAAGGGAACCGATTACAGCGAGCAGACGGTTCCCGAAAGAGATGTGGTGCTCTCCTACGGTGGACGAATCGCCATTGCCGGAGACCCCAAGGATCATTCCACCCGGAGCCTGCTGAAGGGACTGATGCGGACTCGCGGGGCGCCTCCCTCCACGGGGAAAAAGGATCGATGAACCGGATCCTGATAATCAAGCTGGGTTCGATCGGGGATGTGGTCCACACGCTTCCCGCCCTGTCGGACTTGAGGTCCTCTTTCCCCCAGGCCCGGATCGACTGGCTGGTCGAG
>JAPVWS010000355.1 GCA_027493295.1 Candidatus Versatilivorator vitaminiformans
GCCGGAAAGGGATCGCAGGTGATGGCGCCCAATTTGCCCTCATCAATCCTTGCTTGCTTGGCTTTCATCAACAAACCCCTCTATTTTCAATAGATTGCAATTACAAGTGCGGACGGAAACCGGTGGATGATTGTCTGCCGTTTGCGTGAATCATACCACAAGATTGACAAAGCCCTGACCCGAAACTAAGATGGGCCGCCGCTGCCGATACGGCGGCCGGTCGCTGGGAATCAGATGCCGTAGAGCCATATTGGGAGGGAAGAATGTCGAAGACTTTTGGGAACTTCATTGCCGGGGAATGGGTGGAAAACTCGTCGGGGAAAACGTTCGAGAGCATCAATCCGGCCGACACCCGGGAAGTGGTGGCACGCTACCAGGCGTCCACGGCGGCTGACGTGAAGCAGGCGCTGGAGGCCGCCGGCCGGGCTCAGCAGGCCTGGGCCGAGATGCCGGCCCCTTTGCGCGGCACCATTCTCATGCGGTCCGCCGAGTTGCTGGAAAAGCGGGCCGAGCAGGTGGCGACCGAGATGACCCGTGAAGAGGGGAAGACCCTGCCGGAAGCCCGGGGGGAAGTGGGCCGCGCCGTCAACATCCTGCGCTATTTCGGGGCCGAGGGCGCCAGGCTGAGCGGCGAAACGGTCCCCTCGGAACGCGACGGCGTGTTTGGCTATACCTTTCGCAAGCCGCTGGGCGTGGTGTCCCTGCTGACGCCCTGGAATTTCCCCATTGCCATTCCGGTTTGGAAGATAGCCCCGGCGCTGATTGCCGGAAACAGCCTGGTCATCAAGCCGGCCTCGCTGGCGCCGCTGTGCACGGTGCGAGTGGCCGAGGTCCTGCACGAGGCAGGCTTGCCCAAGGGTGTGCTGAATGTGGTGACCGGGTCCGGGGCGGCCATCGGCGACGAGCTGATCGCCAATCCCCTGGTCAAGGCGGTCTCCTTTACCGGGTCCTGCGAGGTGGGCAACGGCATCCAGCGGCAGACGGCGCCGCGTGGGATCAAGACCCAGTTGGAGATGGGTGGGAAGAACCCCACCATCGTGCTCCGGGATGCCGATCTCGACCAGGCTGCCGACGTGGTGGTCAACGGCGCCTTCTTTTCAACCGGACAGAAATGCACCGCCACCAGTCGAGCCCTGGTGGAAAAGCCGGTCTTCGACGAGTTCGTGAGGTTGCTGGTGGAGAAAACCGAGAATCTGAAAGTCGGCGACGGTCTCCGGCAAGGAATTGAGATGGGCCCCTGCGTGGACGAGAATCAGATGAACACCGTTCTGGACTACATCAGGATCGGCCGGGAGGAAGGAGCCCGGCTGCTGTGCGGGGGCCGGCGACTGACCGGTCCGGAATACGACAAGGGCTACTTCGTCCAACCCACCATCTTTTCCGAAGTATCGCCGGATATGAGGATTGCCCAGGAAGAGATCTTCGGCCCGGTGCTGGCCCTCTTTCCGGTCGAGGACCTCGACGAAGCCATCGAGCTCGCCAACCGGGTCCAGTTCGGGCTGTCGGCGTCGATTCTGACCAACCGGATCGATCAGGCCTTCAACTACATCAACCGCATCGAAGCCGGCTTGATCATCGTCAACCTGCCCTCGGCCGGGGTGGAGTACCAACTGCCCTTTGGAGGCACCAAGGCTTCCAGCACGGGCTATCGGGAGCAGGGCAGCGTGGCCATCGACTTCTACTCGGAGCTGCGGACGGTCTACCTGAAGCACCGGATCTGAGGACGTTCCACCTATTCGATCTCCCGGATGTAGAGGTCCTTGAAGCGCATTTTGCCTTCGCCGCCGCTGTGGAGCTGCAGTGCGATAACCCCGTCGAAATAGCGGGGGGCGGGATCCTTGTAGTCCACGGCCCGCACGCCGTTGAGAAAGGTCACCACCCGGTTGCCCAGCACCGAAAAGGAAATGTCGTTCCACTCTCCCGGTTTCAGGGCCGCCTCTCCGGCTGGACCGGGCTTGACCAGCCACCCCCGGCCGCCGCTCTCGTAGAGTCCTCCGGTGTGCCTGCCCGGATTGGGGTCCACCTCCACCTGCACTCCCTTGATGTCGACTCCCTGCAAGGTCGAATGGTAGAAGATGCCGCTGTTGCCGGTTCCTTCACCCTTGAATTTGGCTCGGAGCTCAAAGTTCTTGTAGGTCCTGGTTGTGGCCAGATAGCCGTATTTCCGGGTCAGGGCTTCTCCCAGGATCTCGCCGTCTTCGACAGTCCATTTCTCCTGGCCGTGCTCCTGCCAGCCACTCAGGTCCCGGCCGTTGAAGAGGGCGACCCAGGCAGGGTTGCCCTCTGGCTGCACGCTTTGAGGCCACAGGAACCACATCAGCAGAAAGGGAATCCAGAATCGTTTCATGGTGATACCTCCGCGACAACGGTTGCCGGCGGCCGACCGGCTCCTCCGGCATGCCCCGAACCCGGAGAGACTCCCCGACGTCGGGGTCAGGTTATGACTGGCCTTCATTGAGCCAGGATGACTGCTTCATGATAGCAGACATACGGCCCGGGAAATTCCCGGTACATGTGGATTCCCGTGCCGCTTTTTTGGGCAGGCGGCTCGTTGACAGCCTCTTTCGGGATAAGCTAATTTCTGAATTCCGCCATGTTGGAGATTCAAGTCCCCTGAAATTCTCATGCGAATTCTGACTTGCCTCAAACAGGTTCCCGAACGGGACTCCCGCTATAAACTGAACCAGGACGGCTCCAGCGTCCTGGAGGAGGACTTGGTCTTCGAAACCAACGAGAGCGACCTCTACGCCCTGGAGGAAGCCCTCCGTTTGAAGGAGAAATTCGGAGGTGAAGTGACGGCGCTTTCCCTGGGGCCCGACCGTGTCTCCAAGGTCCTGCGCAACGCACTGGCCATGGGAGCCGACAGGGCCGTCCACCTGAAGGGGGCGGAATTTGAGCGTGGGGATGCCTGGGGTACGGCCCAGGCCATTGCTGCTGCCATCGCCCCGGAGGACTATGACCTGGTGCTCACGGGCGTGCAGTCGGAGGACATGGCTTTCGCTCAAACGGGGGTCGTCCTGTCCCAGCTCCTGGGATGGCCTTGCGCCACCATCGTGTTGGAGATCGCCTTCGAGGACCAAACCGGCACGATTGAGGTGAAACGGGAACTGGAGAGCAATGTCTTGGAGCGCGTCGAGCTTCCGCTACCCGCGGTCCTGACCATTCAGTCGGGAAGCCACCCGATCCGCTATGCCACCTTGAGGGGGATCATGCAAGCCAAAAAGAAGGAGTACCGTGTGCTGACGGTCTCGGACCTGGGACTCTCCGCGGAGTCCGTGGGCGAGGTGGCCGCCAAGGTCACCCACCACCGATTGCTGGCGCCCGAAAGGAAAAAGCAGACGGTGATGATCGAGGGCGGAGCTGAAGAGGCGGCCCGGACGCTGGTGGACAAGCTGGTCAACGAAATCGGAGTGATTTAGCCTCGTTAGCCGATGGAGCCGAACATTTCGGGCGGCCCGGCGATTTGAGCGACGCAAGCAGCATCCGTCGCAGAAGGAAAATCGGACCATGACAAGCAGGATCATCGTCCTGGGCGAACACCGGGACGGCCGGCTGAAGAAGATTTCCTGGGAGGCGATCGGCCTGGGCCGCAAGCTCTCCGCCGAGCTCGGGAAGGACCTGTGCCTGGCCCTGGTAGGAAGCGAAATCGAGGGCCTGGCTCGGGAGGTTTCCGGGCGGAGTGGCCTGGAGGTGGTGGCCCTGGCCAATGACCACTGCCGGCACTACACGCCCGAAGCCTACTGCGAGGTTCTGGCGGAATTCGCCAGGCGGGACAATCCCTATTTGCTGCTGCTGGGCCACACCTATCAGACCATGGATTTTGCTCCCAAGCTGGCGACCATGCTGGATCGGGGCTTGATCCCCAACTGTGTCGATTTCCGCTCCACCGGCGGCCAACTCCTGTGGGTGCGCCAGGTGTTCAACGGCAAGCTCAACCTGGAGGTGAGTCCCAAGGGGGATCCTCCCTACCTGGTATCGCTTCAGCAGGGGGCCTTCCCCGCCTCGGAGGAGGATCTGAAAGCCCCGCCACGAGTCGAGCTCCGCCGGGCCGGCGTGGCTGACGACCTGCTTCGGAGAAAGCTGCTGGAAGTCATGGAGGCGGTTCAGACCAAGGTGGATTTGAGCCAGGCGGAGATCATCGTCGCCGGAGGGCGAGGTTTGGGCAGCAAGGAAAAGTTCCAACTGATTCTCGACCTGGCTTCGGCCCTGGGGGCGGGTGTGGGGGCCTCCCGTCCGGTAACCGACGGCGGCTGGCTGCCCAAGGAGCATCAGATCGGCAGTTCGGGCCAGACCGTGACGCCCAGGCTCTACATTGCCTGCGGGATTTCAGGGGCCATCCAGCACCTGGTGGGCATGTCCAACTCGGGCTGCATCGTCGCCATCAACAAGGACCCCTATGCTCCCATCTTCCAGGTGGCCGACTACGGGATCGTCGGAGACGTCTTTCAGGTCGTTCCCAAGTTGATCGAGATTGCCAGGGAAATGCGGCCATAGCCCAGAATCAGACCTCCGTCCCCGGGTTTTCCATGAAATCCGACCCAATCCCCGAAACCAATCCCCTGGAACCCCGGAGAGGGCTGGCCTACTGGGATCGGCCCCGCCGGCTGACGCGGTGGCAGCGCATCTGGATTGCCGTGGTGACCCGGGTCGGAGCCTGGATGGTCGGCTGGATCGGCAGGACGCTCCGATGGGAGAGCCGGGGCGACGAACACCTGGAGCAGATCTATGGCTCCGGAAAGAAAGCCATCTTTACCTTCTGGCACTGTGGCATTTTCCCGGCCACCTGGTACTGGAGGGATCGCGGCATCGTGGTGATGACCAGCCAGAACCTGGACGGGGAGTACATTGCTCGCATTATCCGCATCTTCGGCTATGGAGCGGCCCGGGGGTCCAGCTCCCGGGGAGGCATGAAGGCCCTGGCCGAGATGTCCGGGGAATTGAAGCAAGGCAACGACGTGGCCTTCACGGTGGATGGCCCCCGCGGTCCCCGCTTCAATGCCAAGATCGGTCCGGTCTTGCTGGCGCGGAGGAGCGGCGCCGCCATTTTCTGCTTCCATATCGCGCTTCAGCGCAAGATCGAGCTCGACAACTGGGACGGATCCCAGATACCGCTGCCCTTTTCACGGGCCTTGATCCTCAAAGCCGCCCCGATTTACGTGTCGCGCCGAGCCGACGGGGAGGAGATTCGCCGCAAGCACCAGGAAATGCAGGAAGTGCTGGACCGTTTGCAGCGACAGGGGGAAGAACGCTGGAAAAAACCGACCGGGTGAGAAATACGGCTTGAACCACGAATGGACACGAATGAACACGAATTACAATGGACTTACTACGGCTCAGCCCGTTGCAGTTCCTTCATTGAATCCCTCTTTATGAAAAGGAACCGGCTGTACGTTCCGGGACGTTGGTGGACCGTTAGCCGAGTATCAACCCTGAGTCCGAGGCCATCAAGTGAAGTGGCAAGCTGCGCATACGGCGAAGCGGAAATCTCGGGTTATGCGTGCTGGTCGTGGCCAGCCGGTCACCTGCGGCCCGCTCTTCCCAGCGCCGGCCTCCTGGCAGGCTCGATGGCCATCCCGCTGGGGTCGCTGTGGAGGCAGCGAATCTGATTCAGGGACGAAAAGGGAGGAATTTGGTGTGCAATGGTCATCCCCAGATCGTGCCGAACGAGAGGAGGAGGTGCGTGGGACATCACACCGCCGTTTCAGGTCATGAGGATGCGGGAAAACCCCTGTACCATTCGGGTTTTCAGGCAACGCCTGAGCCACGACGGCGAACACTCCGCCCTCTGAGAGGGCAGACATTCAAGGCTGATCTGCTCAAGATGGTCACGGTTGACGCTTCTCCTGTACGATTTGGATCAAGTTGCCACACGAATCGTCGAATACCGCGACAATGACAGTCCCGAGGTCCGTTGGCGGCTGTAGGAATCGAACACCTCTTCCCAGGAGACGCTCGTGTTCGGCTTCGACGTCGTCGACCGCGAAGGAGGTCCAGGGGATACCGTCCTCCACGAGCGCTCTCTTGAACGGACGCACCGCGGGATGGGCATCGGGCTCGAGCACCAATTGCGTCCCCTCTGGAGCTTCCTCGGATACAACCGTGATCCAGGCATGTTCTCCCAGGGGGATGTTGTGCTTTAGTTGGAAGCCAAGTGTTTCCGTGTAGAAGCGAAGTGCCTTCTGTTGGTCGTCTACCAGCACGCTGGCCAGGTGAATTCTCATCTTTCAAATGCCCTTTCATCCGTCGAGATCGGCCA
>JAPVWS010000356.1 GCA_027493295.1 Candidatus Versatilivorator vitaminiformans
CGGCGACAACGCCGGACAGTCGGTCCGCATGGTGGACGCCTGGTTCCAGGACCGCATCCAGGCGCATCCCCGGCTCAGCCTGACGGTCGGGGGCCGGGTGACCCATCATTCGGCCTTCGGAACCCACGCGGTTCCCAGATTCGGCATGATGTTCCGGGCCTCGGACAAATTCCGCCTGAGAGCTTCCTACGGGCATGGCTTCCGCGCTCCGGATCTGGGTCAGCTCTACTACCGCTTCCTCACCACTTCGGGTCTCTACCAGATCATCGGCAATCCGTCACTGGAAGCGGAGTCCTCGTCAACGACCCAGGTGGGCTTCGACAGCAACATCACCGAGCGGTTGCAGTTCAGTTCCACCTATTTCCGGAACGGAATCACCAACCTGATCGACACCCAGTTGCTGGGAAGACCGCGGACACCCGCGCAACTCGAGGGGTTGATCTCGGAGTTCAACATCGATTCGGCATTCGGTCCGGGATTGAACCGGTTGACCTATCTTTATCGGAACATCGAGAACGTATACACCACCGGCCTGGAGAACAAGATCGAGTTGCGGCTGACCAACAACCTGCTGGTCTCCACCGGCTACACCTATCTCGAGGCCAGGGACAAGGAGACCGGTGCCTTTCTGAGCCATCGTCACAAACACCACGGGAACTTCCGGGTGTGGTGGTCGACTAATCGGTTGGGAGGGCTGCGCACCAACTTCCGCGGGACCTACCTGGGCAAGTGGCCCATCGTCGGCCGTCGCGCCACGCTGGTCGCCGACGCCTACCAGATGTGGGACTGGTACTTCGCCAAGCCCCTGGGAGCCGGGCTCGAGCTCTTCGGACTGGTCGACAACCTCTTCGACTCGACCGATTCGAACCTCGAGGGTCCCAATCCCACCTACTATCGGGCCGACCCCGGTCGCGGCTTCCGCATCGGGATGCGCTGGAACTTCGGCGTGGAGTAGCCGGTCCGCAGTCCGGAAGTTGAGGCGACCCGCCCAATAGACGAGTTCGGGATCGTCTCCTATCCCTCACGTACGGCAGCCGGGCGGCGTCTTTGTCGGGCCGTCCATTCGGCTGCCGTCAAACTTCCCTCCAAGCGAATAGTGTTCTTCAGCTCCTTTTTGGCCATAATTGCAGGCATGCGGAGACAACCCGCAATCGCCGGTCCGAAAAAGGAGGCTGAACCATGAAACCACTATCCACCTTTGCCTGGGACGACGTGAAGCTGGACCCCTGGCCGCTTCCGGCAAGCAACATTCTGGGGGGCAGCCCCGACGCGCTGGGAGCCCTGGTCTTCATAACCGAGGACAAGACCTCCTGCAGCGGCATCTGGGAATGTCAACCCGGCCAGTTTCGATGGGAGTACACCTGGAACGAAACCATCTACGTCCTGGCCGGAAAAGGGGAGATTCGCTCGGAGGATGGGGAGTGCTGTCCGATTGTGCCGGGAAAGATGCTGCACTTCAACGAGGGGCTCAGATCCGTCTGGACCATTGAGGAGACGGTGCGCAAGTTCTTCTGCCTGCAGTCCGAACGACCTTTGCAGCTCTGAATCCGGTTCGGGCCGATTGGGGTGCAGGCGGGATCGTCCGAGGATGGCGGCGGCGCTCAGGCGCCGTAACGGGCCGCCAATGCCTTCAACTCCCGTAGATACCTGGGGACGGCGGTGACCGGATCCTCCTTGCCCTCATACTCCAGCGCCAGATAGCCCTTGTAGCCGGCCGCGGCCAGAGTCTGCAGGATCCGCCCCCAGTCGGCCGGAACCGGCTTGCCCCCGGGCGCCATGACCTGGGTCTTGACCTGCACGTTCACCGCGTAGGGAGCACAGGCCTCGATTTGCCCGTAGGGGTCCTGCAGGAAGTTGCCCGTGTCAAGGTTGATGCCTGCCCAGGGAGAGTCCACCTTCTCCAGGATTCCGATCATCGTCTCGGCTCTGGCGGTGATGCCTCCATGGTTTTCCAGACCCAGGATCACCCCCCGCTTGCCCGACTCCTCCGCCGCCCGGGACAGCACTGAAGCGGCCCAGTCGGCCGCCTGATCCAGGCTGGCCCCCGGGGGCGCGTCCCCTCCGAAGATGCGGATATGCCCGGCCCCCAGCTTGTGGGCCACTTCAATCCACTTGCTGATCTCCTGAAGCTCGCGAGCCTGCTCCTGCGGCGTGGGGCGGCAGAGGTTGGTCCGAATCGAGATGCTGTAGATCTCGACCGCGTTCCGATAGGCCAGCCGCTTCAAGGGCAGCAGAAAATCGTCTTCGGTGCCGGGAAACCAGTAGACGGTCAGGTCCAGTCCGTCGATCTCCTGCTCCACCGCCATGTGGACCAGGTCGGCATAGGTCAGGGCCTTCGACCCCAGCGGCGTCCTGAAGGAGTAGGCGCAGATGGCGATCCGCATTCGGGACAGGCCTTCGGTCTCGGAGCGGCCGACCCGAGCCCCCAAGTGGGACCCCAGAGCTCCGGCAAGCAGGAACGGCGCGGTTCGCAACAGGTCTCGACGGTTCATGCAGTCCTCCAGGGGGGAGATGGGCTTGATTCCAGTTCAGTATCGATAAAACTCACTATTCCAGAGCCTCTTGCAAAATTCGGAATCAGGCATGACATTGGGGCGGCAAGGGTGATGTTGTACAGGCTCCGGAATTAACCACAAAATGCACAGAAATCACAAAATGAGGGTTCGAGCCACGCGGATCCGATCACAGGAGGCCCGGATACCTGGTTCGTTTCTCATCGGTTGGCTTTTTTTGTGCCTTTTGTGGCCATTCAATTTCAGACGGCCACCGCCTTCACTCCGCCGACAACCAGCGATCGAAGAATTCGTAGGCCTCGCGGCGCAGGGCGGGCGGAAACTCGTGGCCGACCTCGGGATGCCTGGCGACCAGCCGGTCGGGGCTGTGGAAGAGGCGCTCATAGACCGGCAGGGCGCTTTCGATACATTCCCTGACGCCGGCAACGGCGAAATTATGGTCCCCCTCCGGGGCCGAGATGAAGACGGGCCGTGGCGCCAGGATGCCGAGCACCTCGGTGAAGTCGAAAGGCATGCGGGCGGCATCGCTCCCGTAGAGCTGGGCGATGCGCGGCATGTACCCCCGATGGCTCCATCCCTTCAGGTCGCCCCCGTAGTAGTGCCTGAAGGCATTGAAGCCGCAACTGGTGGCCACCGCCGCCACCCGCGGTTCGAAGGCCGAGAGAAAGAGGGCGTTGTGACCGCCCAGGGAGTGACCGATGACGCCGATCCTGTCCGGGTCGACTTGCGGCAGCGATTGCAGCAGGTCGATGGCCCGCCGGTGGTTGAGGATGCCCTTCATGGTGGCGCTGGCGTAGCCCATGGCATAGGGGTCGATCTTGTAGTCCCCGAACCCCGGGTAGTCCGGCGCCAGGGTGACGTAGCCCCGCCGGGCCAGTTCCAGGGCGTAGTGCAGGTCGGTTTGGCCGCCCAGCCCCGCCGGCTCGGCCTTGCCGATGGAGGTGGTCTGGTGAAGACAGAGCACGGCGGGAGCCGATTGCTCTTCCCCCAGCGCATTGGGAATCAGCAGATAGGCCGGAACCCGGTCCGGTTTCCCCTCCACCACCTGGCTGACGAAGGTTATCCTGCGGCGCTCGACTTGCGGCAGCTTCTCGGTTTCCAGGACCTGGATCTCCAGCGGGTCGCCCGGCAGCCGGGGAAGAAGCCCCATCACCTTCTGCATATTCTGCAGGGTGTGGATTCGACGAATGTCCCAATGTGTGCGGCTCTCGATGGGATGCCGCTTGCCCTGGCGGTCCAGGTAGTGCAGCAGGTTCCGCTTGTCCGGGTAGACAGGCGCTTCCGGGGCCGCGCAGGCGGCCAGCCAAAGGAACATCAAGCAGAGGCCGAGGAGGCCCACGGCCACCCGGCCTGGTTGGTCTCTGCAGTCTCCCATCGAACCTTCCATCGACCCCTTCCGGTCATTGCAGGTTGGCCCCCTGCAGGTAGGCGATCAGGTCGGCCATCTGTTGGGGATCGATACCGTCCTCGAATCCGTCGGGCATCAGGGACACGCTGGAGGCCCGCACATCGGCGATGGCGGCCTTCAGCAAGGTGAGATCCTCGGCCTCGGGGCGGCGCAGGGTCAGGCTGTTGGAGGTTTCGTTGACGATGAGTCCGTCCAGCAGCCACCCGTCCCGGGTTTCCACCCGGTAGCTGGTGTAGGCGCTTTCGATGACCTGGCCGGGATCCAGGATGGACTGCAGCAACTTGGCCCGGGTGTCGCTGCTCACGCCCGACAGCGCCGGGCCGATCCGGGGTCCGCGCTCGGGCAGATGGCAGGTCTTGCAGTGTTTTTGGAAGACGGCCTTGCCCTCCTCGGCGCTGCCATCCCGCTCCAACACCGGCAGGTACGCCTGCACCGCCTTTTCACGGTCCCTACCGGCCTCTCCCAGCAGCTCGGTGGCGCGGGCAGCCACCTGGGCGTCCGGGTGGCTGAGCAGCTTTTCCTCGCGGGCCCAGTCCAGGGCGCCCACCTCGATGGCTCCGGACCCCAGGGCCTCCAGCAGCAGATCCAGGCGCTCCCCCTGACTCTCCCGTTCAAGTCCCTGAAGGGAGAGGAGCATCCCCTACACGCAGCTTGTTCCGTGGCTGTCCATTATAGGCGAAGTGGGGATTGCGGCGTTGGAGGCTTCCGACGGACTCGTGCCCCGGCATCAACGCGGAGAGAGGATTCGAGCCACCCACGCAGCATCCCCACATAGCCGTGGGCGCAAACCCATGGAAGCGGTAGAATGTCGGGGTCGTGTTCCTGCGACGCCCTATGAGCCGAGGCTGAAAGATCAGAAGGAGTCAGACCCATGCGCATTGCCCGGGTCGAGGTCCGGGTGGTGGGTCCCCGGGTGCAGCGCTTCACCTGGTCCCATGACCTGCCGGAACAGTACATGACCAACACGGTGGTGCGCATTTTCACCGACGATGGCGTCGAAGGCTTTGGGGGCGTGTCCAACTACACCTCCTACGCTCACGACCGCTACACGGCCGAGACGCTCCGGCACCTGGTTCCGGCGCTCATCGGACGGGACCCCCTCGATCGGGAGGCCCTGTGGCGAAGCCTTTGGTCTCGCGTCTTTCCCCTGGCCCCCGGAGCGCTGGCGGTGGTGGATATCGCGCTCTGGGACCTGCTGGGCAAGACCTCCAATGCGCCCATCTACCAGCTATTGGGTGGGACCCGCCGGCAGATTCCCTCCTATGCCAGCACGCCCATGCTGGAGGACGTTGCCGCCTACCTGGACTTCGTGGACCAACTGCTGGAGCAGGGGTTTGGGGCCGTCAAGTTCCACTGCTGGTGCGTGCCAGACAGGGACCTGGAGCTGGCCCGAGCCGTCCGCGCCAAGCATGCTCCCGGCCGGGTGGCGCTGATGCTGGACGTGGAGAACAACTACGACTGGGATAGCGCGCTGCGGGTGGCCAGGGAGTTGGAAGCCCTGGAGTTTAGCTGGTTCGAGGCTCCGCTGATGGACTACGACCTGGAAGGCTACTGCAGGCTGACCCGCCGGGCGAACATTCCCATCGTACCGTCGGGGAACTGGGTTCAGGACCTGCCCTCCTTTCAGGAAGCCCTGCGCAAGGAGGCCTGGAGCCGGGCTCGGACGGACGTCACCGTTTGCAGCGGCCTGACGCAGGCCCGCAAGGCCATGGCTCTGGTGGAAGCCGCCGGCATGAAATGCGAGGTGATGTCGTGGGGGAACACGCTGGTTTCGGCGGCCAACCTGCATCTCATGCTGGGCTTCAACCTGTGCACCTATTTCGAGCAGGCCGTCCCCTACGAACCCTACGAGTATGGAATGAAGGACGTGATCCGGACCGGGCCGCACGGGATGGTGGCGGCGCCCGGCGGCCCGGGTCTGGGTGTGGAGGTGGACTGGGAAGCCATGGAAGCCGCCACCCTGCTCAGCTTCACCAGCCCCTAGAAATCAGGCTCGGGGCACTCTGATTGGACTGCGATTCGAAGGAGAGAGCTCATGATCGACCGACGCACCTTTATCGGCGCCCTGGGGAGCAGTTTGGCGGTTCCCCCGTTGCTCTGGGGAGAGGACGCCAAGCCCAGGCGGCTGGCCATGGTGACCACCGAGTGGCGATACCCGTCCCACGCCTGGCACATGGGAGAGCGCTTCCTGGTGGGATATCCCGTGGAGGGGCGCTGGCATCGGTCCCCCCTCGAGCTGGTATCGACCTACGTGGACCAGTTCCCGGACAATGACTTGAGCCGCGCCCGCTCCCAGGAGTTCGGCTTCCCCATCTACCCCACCATCGCCGAAAGCTTGCGCCGCGGCGGGGACAAGCTGGATGTGGACGGGGTGCTTCTGATCGGGGAGCACGGGAGATATCCGCGCAACGAGCTGGGGCAGACGCTCTATCCCCGCTACGAATTCTTCAAGGAGATCGTGGAGGTCTTCAAGCAGGACGGCCGAAGCGTTCCCGTGTTCAACGACAAGCACCTATCCTGGAAGTGGGAGTGGTCCAAGGAGATGGTGGATACGGCCCATGCCATGGGGTTCCCGTTTCTGGCCGGGTCCTCGCTGCCGGTTACCTGGAGGATACCCTCCTTCGAAATGCCCTACGGCGCCGAGATCGAGGAAGTCATGTGCGTTGCCATCGGAGGGGTGGACAGCTACGATTTCCACGCCCTGGAGACCATCCAGTGCATGGTGGAGCGCCGCCGGGGCGGTGAGACCGGAGTGGACTGGCTTCACGCCATTCGCGGGGAACCGGTCTGGGAAGCCATGGGAAAGGGCTCTTTCGACGGCGGCGGCTGGGACCCGCAACTCTTCTCCGCCTGCCTCTGCCGCAGCCTCACCCTGACCCAGGCGAAAACCGTGAACCATCGCTACCCCACCCCGGAGCAGATGCGGCAATGGGTCGAAAAGCCGGTGGTCTACCGTTACCAACACTCCGATGGATTGAAAGCCACCATGATGCTGATGAACGGCCTGGTGGACGACTTCACCTTTGCCGTCCGGCTCAAGGGCCAGCCCGAGCCCGTCTCCACGCTGTTCTATCTTTCACCCGTCCCCAACGTGGTCTTCATAGCGGCCCTGATGCACAAGGTGGAAGAGATGATCCTGACGGGGAAGGCTCCCTACCCCGTGGAGCGCACGCTGCTCACCTCCGGCCTGGTGACAGCCGGAGTCCATTCCCTGGGCCAGGGAGGCAAAAGGCTGGAGACTCCCCACCTGGGGATTCGATACCAGGCCCCCCGGGAGTCGCACTTTCTGAGGAGTTGAGGCGGGTGTAGAGTGGAAGCCACCCGACCGGCACTGCCGTTGCTTGCGGCAGGCAGTTGCCGTGGGCAGAGTGGGACACCTGAGAATTGTTGCTAATCACACGCCCACAATAGGATATTCAACAATAATTCATTTGAAACAAACGAAAAAAGCGTGATCCACGAAGGGCCACCAAGCGTGACGGCTCCGCCGCATCGGCACCGCCTGCGGTCCGGCAAGCCGGCGCGCGCCCTCTTGAGGGGCAAGAGTGATGGGAGGAGGCGCCACCCGGGAGCGCGGGCGTCCCGCCCGCATGCACTCCCGTTCGGTGCCGCTCAGTTTCCCTGCGACTCGGCACCCGGCCACCCTGCCGGCGGGTACGGCATGGGCTCGGCCGAAGCAGAGTCCCGGCGCCGTTGCCGGTCGAGCCGGGTGGAGGAGATGAACGAGGCTGTGCCAAGAATTGTGCGGGCGGGACGCCCGGGCTCCCGGGTGGGCTTCATCCCCTGACGCCGTCCCACCAAAGGAGCTCCATCGGTATTCGTGTCCATTCGTGTTCATCCGTGGTTCCTCTTCAAAATCCATCGGCAGTTTCTTCCTCGTAGGATCTGCTCGGCAAGCCAGGGGCGGCCCTTACCTGAACGAACTCCTTTCGCCCAGTTCCATTGGAAACGTCGTTGCCATCGGAGAGGCGGAGCCTATCCCGTTGTTGCTCCCGGCGCCACAACCCGATCTTCCGGCAGGGACCGGGTCAGCGGTAGAGTACCGTGCAGTTGGGTAACGCCGCCTGGATCCTGCGGATGCCGGAGGGGGAGACCCTGGTGCCGTAGAGGCCCACGGCCTTGAGCTGGGAGAGCTTCTCCAGCTGCTTCAGCTCGGGGTCGCCGATCCGGGTATAAGAGAGGTCGAGCCAGACCAAATTCTGCAGGCCTTGCAGGTGGATCAGCCCGGAGCCAGTCACCCGGGTGTGCTGAATGCCCAGGAACTCGAGCTGCCGCAACGGCTTGAAATGCACCAGCCCGGCATCGGTGATTTTCGATCCGTAGAGAAACAGTTCCTTGAGACTCGGGAGGTGGCGCAGGCCGGCCAGACCTTCGTCCGTAATCTCGTTTGGCGGGTACAGCTCGGCCAAAGCGGTCAGGCCCTTCAGGTGGCGAAGCCCTTCGGTGGTGGCCCCGGCCGGCAGAATCAGCGTCCGAAGCCGCTGCAGGCCATCCAGGAGAGTGAGGTCGCCGTCGGTCAGATCGGTCCAGTAGAGGTTGAGCAGGGTGATGTGGCCATCTCCGTCCGCCTGAACCTCCGCGCCCCTTGCCGTGAGCCGATCGGCGAGCCCGGCTGAAGCGCCGGGGGCGGGTTCTGCAGGCCCGCGGGAGGTTTCGGGTTGACCGCAAGCCCAGCTCAGGATCAGGATTGAGCCGAGCAGGCAAACGCGGAGAGACAAGAGGCAGGTGGCTGGCACAATGAGTTCCTGGTGAGCGACGCCGGCTAAGTGCATCAGAATCCGCCATTGTAGCAAACGGGGTTGAGCGGAATCTGGAGCCGCCCGTAAAGCGCTCGAACTGCAACGCCAACGCGTCGCTGTCGGTACCGCCGGCACTCACTCCCGGTGAGCCGCGTTTGCCCCCTCCGGCTCGACTGCGGGCTGAATCTCCTAGGTGGCGACCTCGCCGATTCCGTCCCCCCCTCCGGTTCGACTGCGGGCGGAGCCCTTGTCTCACCGACTCCCCCTCCAGGGGGGAGTGATACTTGAGGCCTGCAACTGGCTACTTGCCCGATTCCTGGGTAGGATGTAAGCCATGTTCCCGGTCTAATGTGTAAAGTATGTTTGCGGTTTGTGACGCGGGAATCACTCCCCCCTTGAGGGGGAGTTGCAGAAGCCGAGCCCACGGGCAAAGGCTGATGCGGTGGGGGGTGCTCCGTTGCCAGGTTGCAACGGGAAGATCCGACCATGAAGGGTTCTGACATGTCGAGTCGGGCCGGATCGGTGGCCCACGGGGTTTCTCGCCGGAGGTTTGTGGCGGGCGCGCCGGCTATCCTGGCCGGGCTGGCCTGGGGGGCTAAGCCGGGTCGTGCCGGGACCGGGGAGGTGGCATGGCTGGATGAGGTGCAAACGGCACCTTCCAGGCTGCCTCCGGAGGCTCCCGATCTAGCTCCCCTGCTGGTTGGTCCAGGCGGAGCGCCGATCCGCTCCCGAGCCCAATGGGAATCCGAACGTAAGAGGAT
>JAPVWS010000357.1 GCA_027493295.1 Candidatus Versatilivorator vitaminiformans
CGAGAAGCGCCAAAGAAAGGGGTGGAACTGCTCTTCAAGGGTAGGCGCCTGGGTGGTAAAGACCTTGAATCCCCTGGGGTCAAGGGGGCGTACCAGGGCATTGATCGCATCTCCCTTGCCTGCCGCCTTCCATCCCTCAAACAGAACTATAACCGGAACTCCGGCAGCTCTCACTGCATGCTGCAGGTCGCGCAACTCCACCCTCAGCCGTGGAATGGCCTCCTGGTATTCCTCCTTGCCCATCTTCAGGTCAAGATCCAGAACTTCAAGCATCGGTCCGCTAATCCTTCGAAATCTTTTGGCTTCCCAACCCTTGGCGGCTCCCTATTGAGAGTTCTCCAGCCCGTCAGTGGCCCTTCATATTCCTTCGTGCCCCTTCGTGGATTTCTTTTTTTGGCCCTTGTGAACAACGCTCGGCTGTTTCAAACAAGTAACGCCCCCGCCCTGCAGGACGGATCATACGAGAATGAAACAAGGGATCCATATTGGCTATCGCGAGCCTGGGCCATGTCCCGTTAAACTGGTTTTCTACAGATTGAACATCGATGCACAGGATGCACAGGATTCACAGGACGAGAGCTTCCTGCACCAGAAGCCGGCTCGGGCGGTGATCCGGTGCGGATTTGCGGACTCCCGGCATTGGAAGCTAGCCGTTTCCTGAAAAAATCCTGTGCATCATTGTTAATCATCCCTGGTGCCCTTCATTGACCTCCTTGCCGACCCTTGGCGCATCCCTCTTGAGCCGACTCCAACCCCTTAGTGGCCCCTCGTAGTCCTTCGTGCGTGTCACTTCGTGGATTACTCTTTTTTTCGTTTGTTTCAGGTAAGGTCTCAGTGCAGTCCCTGAACGAACTCCAGCCAGTTCCCCTCCGGATCCTGGGCGTAAACGATTCCGAGTTCGGCATTTCGGTAAGATCGGAACTTCGGCTCGGTGACGAATCGAACTCCGAGGCCTCGCAACTCCGCGTAGGTCTGCCGCAGATCCTTTACGTCAAAACAGACATGGCCGGCGCCGAGCTGATGCTTGTCCAGATAACCCTGAGGGGCCGGTGGATCGACGAAATGAACCAGCTCGATCTGATGGTCTCCCGGAAAGCCCACAAAAACCAGTTGCCGACGCGCCCCGGGAATGCCGGTGTGGTCCCCCTCCGGAGGAGCCACGGAGTCGATTCGACGCAGGATTCGTAGTCCAAGAACCTGGGTGTAAAAGCGAACCATTTCCTCCAGGTCCTTGACCACGATGCCGGTATGGTGAAATCCCTCAATCAAACGAACCTCCTAGGCGGAGCTGTCATCCCTTGATTGCCCCCCGTATCTAGTCGACTGACCCTGTTGAGAGGGATTCAACTTGTAAAAATAACGTTCTACCAGATGGGTCGGAGCGGGGCCGGTGCCCTTGCTGACCAGGAATCCCAAACCGAATGAAACGATCAATCCCCACAGGTTGGGGTGAAAACCCAGTAAATCGATGCGACTTCCGCCAAACAGGGTCGGCAGGAAGAACCCCACCATCACCGTGAATCCGCCCACCATGGCGCTCAGCGCCCCTTGTCGAGTCATGCCTTTCCAATAGAGTCCCAGCATAACGGGACAAAGAAAGGTGGCGGCAAAACCGCTGCCCGTAAACACGATGATTCGTTGCAGAAAGTCGGGTGGACGGGTGGCCAGCAGCGTCACCACGATGCCCACTATCACGGTGGTGGCATAGCTGGCTCGCTTTACCGTCCGATTGCTGACCCGAGGGTTGATGGTACGCTGGTAAATGTCTCGCACCAGACCCGAGCTGATCATCAGAAGAAAGCTATCGACTGTCGACATGACGGCGGCAAAGGGCGCCGCCACCAGGACAGCGCCCAGGATCTGGTAGGCGAGCCCCATGTCCCCCACAACCCGGGTGGTGACCAGGACCATGGCCTTGTCGGAGTTTTCGGCATTCAATTCCGGAATGAGCACCCGGGCAGCCACGAAGATGAAGACCAGCGGCAGGTAGACCATGGAGTAGAACCCGGTGACCGTCAGGATGGCCCGCTTCAGAGTTCGGCTGTCCTTGAAGGCCATCAATCGAAGCATGGTGCCCGGCTGCCCCATGCCGGTAATGGCCCACATGAAGAAAAACGAAATGGCCATGCCCAAGGGATGAAAGGGGGCTCCCCGGTGAGAACGCCCCGGCCCGAACAGCACCTCGTCCCCGCGCAGGAACACAAATCGTTCCGTACTCTGATGGCTGTCCAGGCCTATCACTCCCGTAGCTCCCATTTCGGTCCGGTGTCCGAATCGATCGGTGACTACCTCGTTGTTGTCGTATGGAAAGCTGACACGGAAACGTGTGCCCAGCCTCGGGTGGTGCTCGATGGCTCGCTTGACGTCGTTTCCGGTACTGGTGGTCTGCCCCTCGCCGTCGGTCGCCAGAAAGACCTCGATAAAACGATTCTCCGCCCCAACCCCCGCATCCCACCGGATCTGCAGGGGAGCATTGGCTCGCCGCGGGTGACGATAGAGCAGGCCGGCCGTGTCCAGTGGTCCCCGGGCTTGAATGACAAGGTCGTTGTAGGCCCCCGCCACCGAGGTAACCAGTGTTGGGGGGCGTTCCCTGAGCTTGCGGTCGATCGACTCCATTCCCCCGCCCTGCCTGATGATCACGGGAAGCAGCAGAGTGATGCCCAGAACCATCACCACGCCTTGCAGGACGTCGGTCCACACGACCGCTCGGAACCCTCCATAGGCCGTGTAGAAGATCACGGTGACTGCAAAGATGATCAGCCCCGCACTGTAACCCCAGTCGGACGGAAGGTTGAATGTCTCCTCAATGATCAGGGCTCCGGCCTTGAATTGGGCAATCAAGTTGCAAACGGTAAAGAAAATAATGGTAGAGGTTGCAAAGAGTCCCAGGGCCGTCGAATCGTATCGGTCACGCAGCACGTCGGGGATGGTGATGGCTCCCGTCTTGCGAGCCACTTGGTTCAACCGTTTTCCCAAAACCCCCATGCTGCAGACTCCGGCAACCATATAGCTTGCAATCCAGAAGGCCAGCACCCACCCATAGCTGTAAATGAGAGATGGGAATCCGGTGAAGCTTCCCCCGGAAGCCGCCGTGGCCGCAAAGGTAAAGGCCAGGGCCCAGCTTCCCAGGCCCCGGCTCCCCAGAAAATACTCACCCAGGAAAGACCTGGTCGCCAGAAGTCGATGTGAGAGAGCAGCCAAAACAAAGACACAGGCGATATAGGCTATGAAGGTGATGGTGGTGGCCGGACTGGTCTCAGTCATGAATTGTTCCCGCCTCGTTCCGCTCCGCGCTCAAGTCGTCCTCCGAAAAAAAATAGAGGCAGAAGAGGATGGTGATAACCACCGCCGCCACCCAAGGCGTTATCACTCCATAAAACACCCAGTCCGGAACCCCCAATCCGAGCGGGGTGGTCAGGGACTGCGGCTGCCGGTCAAATGCCGTCAGTGGTCCGACGAGCTTGCCGAGAGAGGGCCCCGTGGCATTGGGATGCGGTTCATGCACGAGGTAGCCGGCCAGATAACAGTAGGTCACCGTATAGAGGCAACAGGCGAGCCACAGGAAGAGGAGGAAGATGCATTCTCGAAGGGAGTTGCGAAAAACCGGATCAATCATCTTGCGAGGCTGAATGGAATGGGCAGTCAGCGCATATCAGGTCGTCCGGAAGCCCTCACACCGGAGCCGGCGGAATGCACTGCTGAGGAGACTGCCGCCGGAAATACCACAATCTGCAAGGATTTGGCGGGAGTGGCTCAGGTTGAGCGGCTGGATCGGCCCCTTGCATCCATACAACAGGCATAGGAGCAGGAATCAAACCGATCCTACAAGGGTAACCCCCTGCCTGCCGAACCCGGAAGACCGGCTGGCCCGGACACTCTACCACGAAAATCTTGGTCGTTGAAGATCCGGCCCGGGCGAGGAACCTGCCCCATGCGAGCACCTTCAGGCGGCCTGAGGCTCTATTGGGAACTTCCCGGCCGTCGGCGATTCCAAAACGGTTTCCATTGTCGGCCCGCCGAACCGTCCCGGGCTGAATCTTCAAGTGTTCTGTCTCGGAAACAGGCTTGGAAGATTTCTGAGACCGGACTCTCGGCTCACCTTGACATCTGCGCCGTTTTTGTCAATGATCCATGCCGGCTGGGGTGACCGAAGGCGCCACGGAACAACCGCCATCCACAGAGAGCCCGGAACTCCTGCCTGCGCGATCGAGCCTGGCCGAAGCAAACCGCAATCCCCCTGCGCCCCACCCTGAAACGCACGATTTCGCGGGGGGTCTGCGTTCCTATGTATAAGCCGCCTGCCTGCAGACTTACGCGTGGCGGCTGCGTCCGAATCTGATTTTTGGAGCCCACTTGATTGAGGAGTTGATTGGATGATTCAAACTTGGATGACCTACTTTCCGATTGCAGGACTCATTGGGTTGGCCGTTGCCATGGTCATTTATCTTACCCTCAAACGCCTGCCGGCCGGCACCGAGTTGATGCGCGGTATCTCAGACCAGATCCAACTTGGCGCCATGACATACCTGAAGCGTCAATACCTGACTCTGTTCTTCTTTGTCACCATAGTAGCCCTACTTTTGGGCTTTTTCTTGACGTGGAATACGTCGCTTGCCTTTGTTTCAGGGGCGCTCTGCTCGGCATTGGCAGGCTTCCTGGGGATGAAAGCGGCCACCAGCGCCAACGTCAGAACGACACAGGCTGCCAAGGAAGAGGGACAGGGCAAGGCCTTGCTTACCGCCTTTAACGGCGGCGCCGTCATGGGAGTGAGTGTCGCCAGCCTGGGATTGATCGGCCTGGGCGTATTGTTCCTGATCTACGGGAAGCCGGAGACCGCCAGCGTCATCAACGGATTCGCCATGGGCGCCAGCTCCATCGCGCTGTTTGCCCGAGTGGGAGGCGGAATCTATACCAAGGCCGCCGACGTCGGCGCTGACCTGGTAGGAAAGGTGGAGGCCAATATTCCGGAGGATGACCCGCGCAACCCCGGTGTGATTGCCGACAACGTTGGTGACAACGTGGGGGATGTGGCCGGGATGGGGGCCGACATTTTCGAGTCCTATGTCGGTTCGATCGTGGCCACCATCGCTATCGGGGCCACGTTGGCCACCCAACAGTTGGCCGCGTTGAAGTCGACGCCTCAGGTGGGCGACCCGGAAGTCAGGACCATCCTGATGGCCCTGCCATTGATGCTGGCGGTCACCGGCCTGATCGCCTCCTTTGTGGGCATCTTCTCCATGAAGGCCCTCAAACGAATCTCTCCCGCCTCAGCGCTTCGCTACGCGACCTACATCGCCGCGGCCCTGTTCCTGGTGAGCGCCTACGGGCTGGTTTCGACCTACGCGGTGAGCGACCAGGTGTTCTGGGCGATCCTTTGGGGCACTCTGGCAGGCGTCTTCATTGGCTTGATCACCGAGTACTACACCTCCGGCAAACCCATTCGGAGAATCTGCGACTCCAGCAAACAAGGAGCGGCAACCAACATCATCAGCGGAATGGCAGTGGGTCTGGAGTCCGCCGCGTTGCCTGTCCTGGCCATTTGCCTGGCCATCTTCGTCGCCAACGACACGGCCGGCCTCTACGGGGTGGGGATTGCCGCGGTCGGAATGCTGGCAACGGTGGGCATCACCATGTCCGTCGACGCCTACGGGCCTATCGCGGACAATGCCGGGGGCATATCGGAAATGTCCCGCCTGGGGCCCGAGGTGCGCAAGATCACTGACAGCCTGGACGCGCTGGGCAATACGACAGCGGCCATGGGCAAGGGTTTCGCCGTGGGTTCGGCCGCGCTCACGGCCCTGGCGCTGTTCGCCGCCTACTCTCAGGCCGTGGTCGGCGCAATCCAGAGCAAGCTGGAGGCGCTCACGAGCGAGCAGGCCGAACTTACCGGCCAGTGGAAAGAGTACGCCGCCCTGCTGGCCGACGGCGAGACACCGCTTCGGATCGTGATCACGGAGCCCACGGTGGTCATCGGACTCTTCATCGGTGGAATTCTGCCCTTCCTTATCGGCGCCCTGACCATGACCTCGGTGGGCAAGGCGGCGGGCAATATGGTCGAGGAGATTCGCCGCCAGTTCCGGGAAATACCGGGCCTGCTGGAAGGCAAGGAGGGGGTGGTTCCCGACGCTGCCCGTTGCGTGGACATCTCCGCCAGCGCCGCCCTGCGCGAGATGATCCTCCCCGGAGTCACCGCCGTGGTAGCTCCGGTCATCGTGGGCTTTTTGCTGGGACCGGCAGCCCTGGGAGGCATGTTGGCCGGGGCCACCGTCTCAGGGGTGTTGCTGGCATTGGTGATGGCCAACGCCGGAGGAGCCTGGGACAACGCCAAGAAGGCCATTGAAAAAGGCGAAGTGGCCGGAGAACAGAAGGGCAGCGATGCGCACAAGGCCACCGTGGTGGGAGACACGGTTGGAGATCCCTTCAAGGACACTTCCGGCCCCTCCATGAATATCCTGATCAAGCTGATGTCGGTGGTGTCTCTGGTGATTGCTCCGCTGCTGGTTTAGCCCCGCACTATCGCCCCGGGGGTCCGCTTGACGCCCGGGCCGGTCGTGTGTATAAAATGCGGGCCAGTCGTTTCCAAGGCTCGGAGCCGCGATCGGGCGAGGTACCCAAGTGGCTAAGGGAGAGGTCTGCAAAACCTTTATTCAGGGGTTCGAATCCCCTCCTCGCCTCCAGACTCCCTTGTCTTGGCCCACTCATTGACTTCGATCAACTTACCTGAAACACCGCTGTTTCGCCCTGTACCAGCCGCGCCGTCGAGCCGGTGGGGGGCCCCAGTCTCCCGGGTTCGTAAGAGGCCCCTGTTTCTCCCTTTATGATCCGTTCGGCAGGGCGGGCGCTTGACTTGTCCGGTTGCAGCAACGGAATCTCCCAAGGGGTGGCGACTGTGTCCCACCGAAAAATCGTTCTGGCAGCCCGCCCTCGGGGCATGCCCAAGTTGTCGGATTTCAAGTTGGTCACCTCCCCGCTTCCGTCTCCCGGGCCGGGAGAGTGCCTCGTTCGCGGTGTCTATCTCTCCCTCGATCCCTATATGCGCGGGCGCATGGACGACCGCAAGTCCTATGCGGAATCGGTACAGTTGGGACAGGTGATGGTGGGTCAGGTCGTGGGAAGGGTGGTGGCCTCGCGCCATCCGGGTCTGCAGCCCGGCGATCCGGTCGTGGGAAATCTGGGTTGGCAGGACCAGGCGGTCGCGCCGGCCGAGTCATTGACCCGAGTGGACCCGGGACAGGAATCGCTGTCCACGACGCTGGGCATCCTGGGGATGACCGGCCTGACGGCCTACTTTGGATTGCTGCACGTCTGCCAACCGCAAGCGGGAGAAACGGTGGTGATTTCGGGAGCCGCCGGCGCCGTGGGATCCACGGTCGGACAGATTGCCAAGATCAAGGGTTGCCGCGTAGTCGGCGTGACCGGCTCTCAAGCCAAGGCCCGTTACCTCAGGGAACAGATGGGATTCGATGCGGCGCTGGTTTGGGGCTCGGAATCCGACGGCCCGCACCGCCTGGCGTCCGCCTGTCCCGATGGCATCGACGTCTACTTCGACAATCTGGGCGGCGCGGTCACCGATGCCGTGGTGAACTTGCTCAATCTCAAGGCTCGAATGGCCGTCTGCGGCCAGAGCTCTCAATACAACCTGGATCGCCCCGAGCAAGGGTCGCGCTGGCTGCGCAACCTGATCGTCAAGCGGGCCAAGATCCAGGGGTTTCTGGTGTGGGACTTTGCGGCGGAGCACGCTCAAGCCTTGCGGCAGTTGCAGGACTGGCTCGGGGCCAGCAGGCTTCGCAACCGGGAACACGTGGTGGAGGGCATCGAAAATGCACCCGGGGCATTCATCGAGATGCTGGAGGGACGGCACCTGGGAAAGTACCTGGTCAGGCTGTCGCCCGAGTGATCGCCCCAAAAAGCAGCGGGGGATGGATCTAGTCCTGTATTTCCCGGTACTTCCGGCACATCTGTCGCAGCACTCTTTCTCTCTCCTGGCAGCCCGACCAATGGTCGGCCTTCTGCCCCAGCCAATGGAGCGCCTGGGCATTCAGGGGCCGCCGGCTCTGCTCGGCTGCCTGGCTGAGCACCCGCAGAAGTGACTCGGGAACGTTTTCAAGGGTTAGAATTGCCATGGACTATTCTCCGAAAGCGAGATGAGGTCCCTATGGTAGCAAATCCGCTGTAGAGGTCACTCAAATGCACCTCGGCTTCTTCATGATGCCACTCCATCCACCGGCCAAGCCCCGCACCCAGTGCTTCGACGAGGATGTCGAGCTTGCCGTTCTGGCTGAGAAGTATGGATTTACCGAGGGATGGATCGGCCAGCACCTCTCCAACAGTTGGGAGCCGATCCCCTCCAACGACCTGTTTATCGCACATGCGTTTGCGCGCACCCGGAGCATCCGCCTGGGCGGCGCCGTTACCCTGGTTCCCCAGCACCACCCGGTCAATGCCGCCCTGCGTCTGGCCTTTCTGGACCACCTCTCCCACGGGCGGCTGAACTGTGCCTTCGGTCAAGGAGGAACCCCCAACGACTGGGAACTCTTCGATCTGCCCGACCCCAAGACACAAGGCCTGATGACCGTCGAAGGAGTGGACATGGTCCTCAAGCTCTGGGAGGCGGAGGCTCCCTTCGACTTCCAGGGGCAATTTTGGCGCATCAAGATGGAGCACACCATCAAGGAGCTGGGGGTCGGGGATATGCTGCGGCCCTACCAACGTCCACATCCGCCCATCGGCATGAGCGTCATCAAGGAAAATTCCCTGGCTGGACGGATGGCTGGACAGCGGGGCTATATGGCCATCAGCTCCAACCTGGTGCCCAGCTCGACCGTGGCCAAGCATTGGCCTCTCTATTGCGCCGGCGCCGAGGAGGCCGGGCGTCCCGCCCCGGACCGCTCCCTCTGGAGGGTGTCACGCACCCTCTTTGTGGCTGATTCCAGTCAGGAAGCCTGGGACTACGCCCTCTCCGGCACCTTCTACGATTCCTACAAGTATCTGACCACCCTCATGAAATCAGTAGAGATGTCCCACCTCATGAAGACAGACCCCAACATGCCCGATGCAGAATTGACGCCCGAGTATTTCATCAGAAATGTCTGCATTATCGGCAATGTACGGGAATGCATCGACCAACTGCAGGCATTGAAGCAGGAAACCGGGGGATTCGGGACCCTTCTGATGATCACCCATGACTGGGACGACAAAGCCAAGTGGCTCCGGTGCATGGAGCTGCTGGCGGACCGGGTGGTTCCGGCGCTCTCCCACTAATCCCCTCCCCAGCGGAAATTCGGGAACGGAAGGGTCAGGACATGGCCATGCCGCCGCAAATGTTGAAGGCTTGCCCGGTAATGGCTGCCGATTCGTCCGAGGCCAGCAATACCGCCATCGGAACGATTTCCTGAGGCTGCAGTCGCCTCCCGATCGGGGTAAGACCCGCTTCCAGTTCCGATAGCTCGATCCCCAACCTGCGGGAGTCATACTGGATCCGCTGGTCGTTCATCTCCGTCTGCACGGGCCCCGGACAGATGGCATTGACGGTGACCCCGTCCTTGGCTACTTCCAGCGCCAGGGTGCGGGTGAGCCCCAGCAGCCCATGTTTGGAGGCTGCATAGGCCACACCGTGGAAATGAGGCGTCCTGGAAGCTATCGAGGCAATGTTGATGATACGACCCCGTTTCCTCTTGAGCATGGACGGCAGGAAAGCCTTGCACAACAAGTAGGGAACGGTCAGGTTCAGGGCCAGAGACCGATCCCAGAACCGGTCGTCAAATTCGATAACCGGCTTCGGATTCGAGCTGCTGCCCAACCCGGCGTTGTTGACCAGGATGTCCAGGCCTCCCAACTCTTTTTCGGCAAAGCCGACCAGGCCCGGCACCGCGGACAAGTCCAGCAGGTCGGCCGGAATAGCCAAAGCTTCCCTTCCTGAATCACGAACCTCCCGAACCAGTGAATCCAGGTCTTGTGTGGTTCGCGCCGTGACAGCCACCCGGGCGCCTTGGGCGGCAAACCCCAGGGCGATGGATCGCCCGATGCCGCGGCTGGCTCCGGTGATGAGGGCTGTCTTGTCTTTCAGCTTGAGTGATTCCATCGATTCGGTCCTTTCCTGTTTCTCAGCCCGACTGGATTGAGTGGAAAGAATACCCCAGCCGGAACGTTTTCCATCAAAAGCAAACTGTGTTCACCCCGTCAAACCTCTTCCGATTGCGACTGCCGAGGCTATCCCCGACCGGAAATATCCCGCACGAGAACAGGTGCCGGCCCAAATCCGGAAGCGACTCTCAACCCGATGTCTCGCATGCAGGGAGCCGGCACAAATCCTTGACATTCATGGCAAAAGGGGCTAGGTTGGCGCGACCCGGCAATCGGAGGGCTCGAGACCATCCGGAATGGAAAAGTGGCCGTTCTTTAGCCATATCAAGCCCTTTCTTCCTTTCATTGCGGCCGCCACCCTGTTGATGGGTCTGGCAACGGGCCTCAAGGGCTTCCTGGCCATACTGGTCGGACCGGTGCTGGACTACGTTCTCGTTCCCGATCCGCCCAGCCGCGTACCTCTCGGAAAACTGCCCATCCTTTCCAAGGACGTCTACCTGGAACAGATTAATCCCTTTCCCTTTGAGGACCCCTGGCTGGTAGTGGGATTGCTGGGAGTTCTGGTTACGCTGGCCAAAGGCGTGTCCGAATACAGCTCGACCTATATCCTGAACTACGTGGGTCAGTCCTGCGTGGCGCGCCTGAGAACAACTTCCTATGAAAACGTGGTCTATCAGTCTTCCCACTTCTTTTACAAGCACACTACCGGAAATCTCATTTCCCGGATCACCAACGATATCGAAAAGATTCAGTTCGCTTTCTCCACCAATCTGGCCGATGCGCTGAAGCAAACGCTGACGCTGGTGATTTTCCTTGCCATTTTGTTTTATCTCGACTGGAGGCTGGCTCTCATCATTTTCCTGGCAGCACCCCTGATCGTTCTTCCCTCCAGGATCCTGGGCCAGTTTGTGCGGCAACTCAGCCGGGCCAGCCAGGAGAAGCTGGGTCAGGTCGCAGAGATTCTTCAGGAGAGCATCAGCGGCCAGCGTATCGTCAAGGCGTTCTCCATGGAGAAGTTCGAGCTGGACAGGTTTCGGCGCACCGTTCGACAAGTAGCCAGGATCAATCTCAGACACCTTCGCCTGCAGGCGCTTCCGTCCCCACTCATGGAGCTGTTGGGAGCCTTGCTGCTGGTGCCTCTGCTCTACTACGCCCAGCAGGCGATCGGCCAGGGCCGCATGAGCCAGGGAGATTTCGGGGTGTTTTTCGTAGCACTGCTGAGCCTGTACGAGCCCATT
>JAPVWS010000358.1 GCA_027493295.1 Candidatus Versatilivorator vitaminiformans
CCACTCGCGAGCACGCCACCGTGCGCCGGGAGCGGACCAATACGCCGCTGCAGGCGCTGGTCACCATGAACGACACCCAGTTCGTGGAGGCGGCCCGCTTCCTGGCTCAGCGAGCCATGCGGGAAGCCGGCGCCGACTTTGACCAGCGGCTGGACTTCATCACCACCCGGCTGCTGGCCCGCGAGATGAGATCGGGGGAGCGGGCCGTGGCCCGCCGGACCTACCGGCAGTTTGTCGAGCACTACGGTTCGAACTCCCGCGAGGCCGGAAAGCTGCTGGCAACCGGAGAGTCGGCGCCCGACGAGGCGCTGCCATCGGCCGAGTCGGCCGCCTGGACCATGCTGACCAGCCAGTTGATGAACCTGGACGAGGTCCTGAACAAGTAGGGGCGCCCCGGCCGGGGCGCGAAAGGACCGGAAGGCGACCGGAACCCCGGGAGGCTCCCGGCCTCCGGACCCCGTCATCAAATGGGAGGGATTCGAGATGCATCCACACCAGGAAGCCATCCTGACGGAAACCCGGCGTCATTTTTTCCTTCGGGGAGCCAAGGGGATCGCCGGAATCGCCCTGGGCAGCCTTCTGGCTGAAGATCTTCTGGCCACCGGCGGCGGGGTCGATGTGGTTGGCGGGCTGGCGCATCTGCCCCATTTTGCACCCAAGGCCAAGCGCTGCATCTACCTGCACATGATGGGGGCGCCGCCTCAGATGGACCTGCTGGACTACAAGCCCAAAATGAGGGAGTGGTACGACAAGGACCTGCCGGAATCGGTGCGCCGGGGGCAGCGCTTGACCACCATGACTTCGGGTCAGGCACGGTTTCCCATTGCCCCCTCCGTCTTTGATTTCAAGCAGCACGGCGGCAGCGGCGCCTGGATCTCGGAGCTGCTGCCCCACACGGCCAGCATGGTGGACGACATCGCCATCATTCGCTCCATGCACACCGAGGCCATCAACCACGAACCGGCCATCACCTTCATCCAGACCGGCCGGCAGATTCCCGGACGGCCCTGCATTGGCTCCTGGATCTCCTACGGCCTCGGAAGCATGAACCGGGACCTGCCCACCTTCGTGGTGATGAACGCCGAAAAGAGTCATCCCAAGGCGGGGGTGCAAGCCATCTCGGCCAAGCTTTGGAGCTCGGGATTCCTGTCCCCGAAGTACGCCGGCGTGGGGTTGCGCGGAGGAGACGATCCGGTGCTCTACCTGAAGGACCCCGGCGGCGTTTCCCGCCAGGTGCGGCGCAAGATGCTGGACGGCCTCGGCGAGCTCAACCGGATGCGGCACCAGGAGGTGGGGAACCCGGAAACCCTGGCCCGCATCGAGCAGTACGAGATGGCCTTCCGCATGCAGACCTCGGTGCCCGAGATGAGTGACCTTTCCGGAGAGCCGGAGAGCACCTTCAAGCGCTGGGGAGAGGAAGCCAGGCAGCCCGGCAAATTCCAGAACGCCGCCCTGATGGCCCGCCGGCTGGTGGAGCGGGGTGTGCGCTTCGTGCAGATCTACCACCGCGGCTGGGATGTGCACTCGTCCGCGCCCGAAGTGCTGCCGGCGCAGGCCCGGGACGTCGACAAGGCTTCCTGGGCGCTGATTCAGGACCTCAAGGAGCGGGGCATGTTCGAAGACACGCTGGTGATCTGGGGCGGGGAATTCGGCCGGACCATCTACTCCCAGGGTGAGTTGACGCCCACCAACTACGGACGCGACCACCATCCCCGCTGCTACAGCCTGTGGATGGCGGGGGCCGGCATCAAGGGCGGCGTGGTCCACGGGGAGACCGACGACTTCTCCTACAACATCGTCAAGGACCCGGTCCACATCCGGGACTACCAAGCCACCATCCTGCACCTGTTCGGCATCGACCACGAGCGCTTCACCTACCGCCACCAGGGCCTGGACGCCAAACTCACCGGCGTCGAGCCCGCTCACGTGGTGAAAGAGCTGCTGGCCTGAGAGCCCTGCTCAGTGAAGGGTGAAGAGTGGATAGTGATTGAATCGATGCGTTGAGTGTCTGGCACGCTCGTTCAATAAGTGCAGCGAGGTCATTGGGCCCTTGCCCGCTACCGCAACCCGTCACTGACCATTAATCACTTGGCAGCACCCTCGCCCCATATGACCTAGCGGCCCATTCTCGGCACAATAGGGGGCTTCCGGACAAGCCTCACAACTCCCGAATCTCGATATTGCGGAAATGCACCGGCGCTCCTTCCGACTGAAGGGCGATCGGACCCTGGCGGACTGGATAGGGTCCGCTCTCGGCGATAAAAACGCCGTTAAGCTTGGCGCCGATCACGCCGTCACGCGAGGTGATCTCGAGCCGGTTCCATTCGGTGTGGGGCTTGCGGGCCCTGGTCCGCGCCTCTTCGTTGCCGTCGCTTCTGGGACCCTCGGCGCCCCCGAGGGGAAAGATCTGAGCCAGCCGCGGGTAGAGGCCCTGGACCTCCACGCAGGCCGGCCAGACCTTGTGCTCTCCGGAGATGTAGTTGAATACCCCGCTGTTGCCGGCCTGCTCGGGGAAACGGAACTCCAGCGTCAGAACGTAGTTGGAGTAGGACTTCCGGCTGCAGAGGTATCCGTTGGGGGTGCCGGTGCACTTGAACACACCGTCTTCGGCCTTCCAGGAAGCCGGGTCTCCAAAGGCAACGAAAAAGTCCTTCTCAAAGTCGTCCAGCAGGTCGACGGTACTTGACCGTTCGGTCGTGGGCGATTGACAGCCCAGGCTGAGCAAAAGGGCGCCAAGAGCCACCAGGGTGTGGATACGTGAGAGCATGTTGTCTCCTCGGTGAGTTCGGTTCCGATGGACGAATGGCGTCCAGTATACCTGAAGTGAACAGGGGGAAAATAAGGGGGACGTTGTTGAATTACTGGAATTATTTGCTTCCGGCTTCCAAGCCTGGCCTTGTGGAAAACCGGCCGCCGACGCTTGGTTAACCCGCATTTCTCACCAAGCCGCTCGATTCATAGATGAAAGTCCATCTATTTTCAGCACCTCATGGGTCTGATTGGTACGTCTTGCGGTTACACGCGGCGCTGGGCGTGCCCTGGCTTGTCCTTTTCCCCTCAGCGCATCCATGCTCGCTCGACCGTAGTGACCGCTACGCTCTTCGCTCCCGAGCACGCGCTG
>JAPVWS010000359.1 GCA_027493295.1 Candidatus Versatilivorator vitaminiformans
ACGAAGAAGTGGGGATAGCCGGCCACCTCGGGGTAGCGCGAGAGCACCTCTTCGTTCTCGTTCTCCGGGCTGTAGTTCACCTTGACCACCACGAAGTTCTTCTCCAGCAGGGCCTTCAGCTTCTTTTTCTCCTTCAGGTAGTCGTCCAGCCGGTGGCACCAGACGCACCACTCCCCCCCGACCTCGATCAGCACGTGCCGTTTCGAGCGCCCGGCCTCGGCCACGGCGGCCTCGATGTCGGCGGCGGCATTGCGGTTGGGGTCGTACTGCTCGACCGGCTGGTAAGGGGGAGCGGCCTGATCGGCGGCCAAGGCGGGCAGGAGAAGGGCGAGCATCGCCGGAAGCACGAAGAGTGCCGAGCGGATCGGCCTGGTAATCACGAAAAACCTCCTGGGCTTCCCCCACACCCTGGCGGGCGGATCATGCGAGAGTGAAACAACGGACCCATAGGGCCCGATAAACAGGACGAGAGGCCGGTGCGCAGCAAGCCGATGCCCACCTGGGAGCGCGGGCGTCCCGCCCGCACAACACTGGCAAGGCCTCACCCATCTCCTCGACCTGGCTCGACCGGCAACGGCCCCAGGACTCTGCTTCGGCCGAGCCCCTGCCGTTCCCGCCGGTAAGGTGGCGGGGTGCCGCATCGCAGGGAAACTGAGCGGCATGCAACGGGACAGCATGCGGGCGGGACGCCCGCGCTCCCGGGTGGGCGCCTCCTCCCGTCACTCTTGCTCCTCGAGGGGGCACGCGCCGACTTGCCGGGTCGCAGCACTGCCGATGCGGCAGAACCGTCACACTTGGTGGCGGGGTGCCGCATTGCAGGGTAACCGAGCGGAACGCAACGGGAGTGCATGCGGGCGGGACGCCCGCGCTCCCGGGTGGGCGCCTCCTCCCGTCACTCCTGCTCCTCGAGGGGGCGTGCGCCGGCTTGCCGGGCCGCAGCCGCTGCCCATGCGGCAGGGTCGTCACGCTTGGTGGCCCTTCGTCGTCCTACGTGTCTCTTGGTGGACTGCTCTTTTCCCGTTTGTTTCAGGAGCAGCCTAACGGATCAGGATGTTGCTGGCATAGTGTCCCGTTCTGCCGTCGATCGCGATCTCGGCGACCAGCCTGAATTCACCCGGAGCGGACGGCGTGTAGGCACAGAGTTCACCCGTCGTTTCCGTTCCCTCGATGTCGTTCCATTCGACGTTCGGACCGGCTCGGGTCTGCCATTTGGAATGGAGGACGGCGAAGTGGGTGTCCTCGATGAACACGTCTTCGACGGCGATGCAGCCTCCGCTGGAAACGGGACCGAACCCGACCTGGCCCGGTGAAACGGAGAGCGTTTCCAGCCGCAGGAATCGATCGGCGCCGACTCCGACGCGCTCGAAGATGAGGAGTCCCGCCTCTTCGGTGCTGAGGTAGGCGTGCCTGCCATCGGAACTCGCCGCGAAGTGTCGCGTGTGGCCGAACTCGGGGATGGAGTTGTTGAAGCGATCCGGCTGCCAGGGTGCAACCAGGTCGGTCGGCTCCAGGACCTCGGTTTCCGGCCTCCATTGCACGCCGAAGGTCAAATCCCTGCAGAACAGGTCGACTGCCGGGGCTCCCCTTCGTGCGATTCCTCCGCACCGGTTGTCGAAGGTGAAGTACTCCAGGGGCGGGTTCCAGAACGGCGGCAGGCTGCCGGCCGGCTGCGGACTGGCGGGATCGTCTTCCAGCCGGAACAGGTTGGACCTCCGGCCGTTGTCGTCGAAGGCGAACAGATAGCGGTCGTCGCTGCTGATCGCAATGGATTCCAGGTTCCACAAGGCCGGTTCGGTGCCCCCGACCTGCGTGAGCGTCCCTGTTTCCCGGTCGCGTTCGAAGACCACAAGCGAGGAGTTGGTGGCCGCGTAGACGTGGCTGTCGCCGTTGGAGATCAGCGCCCGTTTCAGCCCCGGAACCGTCTCGGTCTGGACGTGGCCCAGGTCGCCCGCCGCATCGAAGGCCAGAACCTGCAGTTGACCCAGCACGGGATCGACCGCATGGATGAACGATCCCCCCGAGTCCATGAAGACGTCGCCGCCGCAGGGGGCGGCGCCGGACGGGTCCGTGACCGACAGCATGCCCTCGTCCCGAAGTTCCCGGTGAGTTTCGTCGACCGGCGCAAACCGGCGCCAGGCCCCGCAGCGATGGGCATAAAGCCTGTCTCTACGGGCATCCCAGATCAGCGAACTGTCTTCCAGATCGTAGTCTCCCAACTCCTGGAGCAGGGTCAGGTTTCCGGTCTTGGGGTCGCGTTCGAACACTTGCAGGCCAAGCCCCGAAGCCACATAGAGGACCGTTCCCCGGTTATTGAGGGCCAGGCTGGCCGGGCCCCGAATCGCCACCGGGTTCCCCCGGGCGTCCAGGTCCCCGTCGGACAGGCTTTCGACGTACTTGAGCCAGACCGGAGCTTCGCTCTCATCCCAGTCCAGGGTGAACTCGTCGCCGGATGCGCTGCCCCGGGTTCCCAGCCGGATCTTGTATCGGGACCCCGCCTCGGCGAAAAAGACGACTTCGATGGCGTAGGACCTCGTCCATTCCGGCTGATGGCTGCTTCTCACGAACTCGATCGGTCCGAACCCGCCGAGGGATTCCCTGTAGACGGCCAGCACCCAGGGAGCGAAGGGCTCATCGATCCGGAATCTGTACCATCCGGAAGCGGGCGCTTGGTATGTCCACCAGAGTGAGGAGTGGCCCAGTGGACCCACGCGTTCGCTCGGCTCCATGGTCGCAAACCGATTCGACCCGGTGGTCGAACCGCTGGATCCCGACAGCGGTGCAGCGCTGAAGAAGCGGTCGTTGACGGGGGTTGGCCCCCAGGCAAGTTTGGCGGCGGCGCCAGGTTCCGAATAGGCTGAGAGATCACCGGTCGGAAAGCCGGCCGCGATCCAGTACCGTTGCCCGGCCGCGGCCTCGAAGACGAAATCGGACGGATCCGCATCCATCCGGCTCTCGGCGACCAGGTACAGGGCTTCGATGGAGCTTCCGGTAAACACGGTCACCCGCAGCCTCGAATGTGTCGGGAACAGGGACAGGGACAGCTCGCCGGGATCCTGCAGGCTCCAGGTATAGAGGCCGTCTTCCGGGGCTTCCCACACCCACCACTTCGTCCGGACTCCGCTCTCGGCCGGCTCTCCGGGCTCCACGGTCGCTATGGGGTCCACCGCGATGAGATGCTCCGATGACAGCGCGCTCTCGATCGGTTCGGCACCCGCAATGTCGTCGTTGGGGGGGCGGGGAGAGAAGGGCAGCGCCGACCACCTCAATGCGTAGGCACCTCCGGACGAATAGGCCGTGGGCTCGGCGACGGCGATGAGATACTCCCTTCCCCCTCCGGCGGTGACGAGGGAGAGCTGCAGGGGGAAGTTCGATACCAGCCGGAGCGGGACAATGCCGTCCGCGGCGGCGGTGTCCGGTGCGAAGAGGTCTCTCTCGAAGACGCCCGTCTCCGGCGCGTCTTTCTCGAACACGAAGACGCGCCGCGGGGTATCGGTCTCGAACAGCCACAGGCCGTCGCCGGGCGCCGTCCAGCGGTACCAGGTGGTGGCCGCCGCGAACCCGAACCACTCGCCGGGCTCCAGGGTGGCCCCCCGGCTGTTGCCATGGACCACGCCGGACGGGCCCTCGATCGGGCTGGCCTCCGCCAGGTTGTCGTTGACGGGGCGGGATCCCCTGGCCCAGCGGAGCTCGAGGGCGGCGCCCCTGGCGTCCTTGCTCACCCGGATGCGATAGGTTCGCCCCTGCTCGGCGAAGAATGTCGATCCCCACTGGCCGGAGGCGATCCGGTCCAAGGACGCGATGCGGTCGCCTCGAAAGACGTCGATGCGGTCGTTGCGCATGTCCCCGGGATGCGTCCGCGGGGGAATGTCGAAATGGACCGGACCGTCGGCCGGCGCCGTCCAGGTGTACCAGACCGAACCGGCCGGCCGCCCCCGGCGGGCGCTGAACAGCGGTTCTCCCGGCTCCGGGGTGGCCAGCAGCAGATCCAGGGACAGCGCCCCCTCCTGCCCCTCGATGGGGGCTGCCGCCAGGAAGTCGTCGTTGGGGGGCCTGCCGGCAGTCTCGGACGGGTCCCGGCTTGCCGTACCCAGGCGGACCGACACCGATGCCGCCTGCGCGTTCCAGGCGCTCGCGCCAAAGTAGAGGCGCGCCGTTTCCGACTCCCCGCCGTAGGAAACTCGCAACTTGATCTCCCGGGCCTCTCCCGCCGAGACTTCACCGAGCGGGATCGAAGACCCCAGGGGGATGGGTGAGGACTCGATGGCTTCCTGACCCGTAAATTCCAAGACCACGCGTTCCGGCGGATCGAGTTCAGACGACAAGTCCACCGTCAGCCCATCCTGCCGCACCACCTCCACCGAGTGGATCCTCACCGGGTCGCAACCAGATGGGTCTCCCGTGTCCCGGCAGTCGAGGTGGAGCCGGGTCCCGGCCGCCACGTAGGCGTCCGTCCTCAGGGTCAGGGTCAGGTTCTGTTCCCGTCCGCCTCCGAGCGCGCTGCTGTCGGCATCGATGCTCAGGTTGGGGGTGGAGGCGCCCCGGATCACCGTCCAGGCCAGCGCCGCCCGAGGCGGGGCCGTGTAGATGCGGTGGGCCGCCACCTTGGCCCGATAGACGCCCGGTTGCGGATTTCTGAGGATGATCCACTCCACGTTGTCCACGCGGGAAGAGGAAACATGCTCCCCGCAGGCGACGGCGCCGCAATCGCCGTCCCGGTCGAGCCACAGGTCGAGATCGTTCAACACGGCGCTGCCGATGTTGTCGGTGGGCGGCTCGTCCCAGGCCAGCACCAGGTCGAGGCGGCTGGCGCCTTCCGGCACCAGGATGTCCCGATAGGCGTACTCGCCGTCCCGCAGCTCGGAGATCGCGCCGCCACCGCTCCAGCCATCGGTTCGATCCCGGTTGAGCACGGCGGTTCGGGCAGACACCTTGCCCAGTCCGTACTGGGCATGCAACCTTCCCGGCCCGTCGCTGTTGGTCGCGGGGAACGCGGCGGCGTCCTCCAGCCAGGCGTCCGGCCGGATGGCGGCGGCCATCAGCCGAGCCCGGGCCAGTGCGGGCTGCTCCCGGAAGGCGGGGACCGCATCCATCAGCAGGGCAGCCACCCCGGCCGCCGAAGGCGAGGAGAAGCTGGTGCCGTTGGTGCGGATATAGCCCCCGCGGCTGCCGTCGCCCCGGGCCGTGTGGATGGCGACGCCGGTGGCGACCACCTGGGGCGCCAGGCGTCCGTCGAAGGTGGGCCCGTGACTGCTGAAGGCAGCGATGTCCCCGCTGTCCAGCACGGCGCCGACGGCCAGCGAGTTCTTGGCACTGGCAAAGTTGGAAAATCCATTGATCCCTTCGTTCGATTGCGCGACCACATACAGTTGGCGGTGACTCCAGACGATGGAGTCGAGCTTGCGCTCGTCGACTCCCCTTGCCTCGAATTCCCTCGACGATCCACTCAGGCTCACATTGACGATCAGAGGCTTGACCGGAAGCGACGGGCGGGCTGCTTCGGCGCACTCGGTCGGGCGGGCGAGAAAATCCATGGCTCGATGGACGCCGTCCCCGAATCCGAATCCGGAGCTGTTCAGGACCTTGGCGAAACGGATGTGGCGCACCGAAGGGGCCATGCCGGCGAAACGGGGTTCGACGGAACCGTTTCCGAGGATGGTCCCGGTTACGGCGGTTCCGTGCATCCCTTGATCGATCCACAGGTCCTCGGACTCGTTGGTCCCGCCGAACCCGAAGAAGTCGAGATTCAGCGAGAAATTGGCGCCGCACACGCTTTCGCGGTTCGACGCGATGTCGGGATGGTTGATGTTGAGTCCGGTGTCCATGACGCCGATTGGGACCGACGCCCCGCCGATGCCCGAGAAGAGACCGGGAGCCCCGTCGTATCTTCGCAGGGCATCGGCGCCCATGGCGGGAACAGCCGTGTCGAGGGCGGATTCGAAGATAGGGATGGGCTCCACGGCCAGCACGAAATCGGCCGCGGCTACGGCCTCCAGCCGAGCCGGGGGCACGTTGGCCGCATAGACCCGGATGTCGGGGTCGAAGCGGCCCACCACCGCCCCCAGTTCCTCGAGCGCTTGCCGCCAACGGGAATCGGGATCGCCGGTCATCAGAGTGATGAACACCGGCGTGGCTTCTCCGGGGGACGCGTCGGGCGATGGGGTCAGGAGCGCCTGGGCCAGTTTTCTCTCCCGAGGCAGGGCACCTAGCCCATCGACCTCCGGCAGCGCGGCGATTGCTTGCAGACGGGCCTCGTCGCCGGGGAGCCTGGCGCGCACGAGCACTCCCGAGGAGCCGACGATACGGGCGCCCGTTTCTTCGAGCGCCCGCGCCAGATCATCGGCCGTGGTGTCCGCGGCAAGTCGGATCCAGCCGAAGGACCAGTCACGTCCGGCCGCGGCGGCCTGTGCCGACAGCCTCTGGATCGAGGTCTCCGTCCCGAGCCAGTCGAGATCCGGCAGGGGGCGTTCACCTCCGGAGCCCACCCCACCATCGATTCGCTCCGCGGTCATTTCCCCGCGATAGGAAACGAACGAATAGCCGGCGGGCGGCGACGGAGTCGGATCGAGCCCTCCCTGTTCCGAAACAGATGCCGTGGCGGAAGATCGAGGCGCGGCTTCAATGGCCGGTCCCGGGAGGACTCCACGGCTCTCTCCGGAAATCCGAGCGGCGGCGGCTCGGGTCATGACGGATGACCGCTCCCGGGTCAACCGCGCCTTTTCCCCGCCCTCACGAGGGGCAGTCTCAGCATTGGCCGCGTCAGGCGAGCCTGCGATCAGGCAGAGGATGCCAAGGATTTTGAGACAACTGCCGGAAGCTGCCCTCATAGCCGACTTCCCCTGGAGCCCGTTCAAGCCATGGGACTTGCAGAGCCGGCCGACCGCTTCCCGGATGTGCCTGGTGAAAGGTTCGGTCACCTGTCGTTACCCCGATATCGAGATCTCGGAAATGGTCCAACTTCCGTCGTCGTTCCTGCCGGCCACGAAGGTGATCCGATACTGATTCACCGCGGCATTGCTCAAGTTGTGCGATGTTCCCGAACAGGAAGTGAAGCCACCGATGCTCAGACAACTCGTACCGTCAGGGTTCACCGTGAACGTCCCGATCCGGCTGTCCCCGCTGTCGAGACTGCATTGGCCTCCGGATCGAAGCACGGTTCCGGCGGCGCAAGCCTGAGCCCCGCCCGATCCGGTGGGCGGTCCGGCTCCGACTTCGGGTTTCATTGGATAAACCAGGGTTCCATCGTTGGTCCGGTTGTCGACCGATACCGCCCAAAGGTAGGTGCCACCGCTGGTGTTCCATTGGATCCATCCGAAGTCCACCGTGGCCCTGATGGGTTTCTGCTGCCAGGAGTAGGGCTCCATTTCAAAGCGGATGGTTTCGACCAGGCCGGACTCGTCGGAGACCTCGGCATGAACCGAAACCGGCTCGTCGCCTGGATTGAAAGCACCGATGTTGGTTCTTTGATCCTCGTTGACGGAGATTCCAAAGTTGTAGGCCCGATCCCCTTCATCGACCAGCGGTGCGATCCCATTGACAACCGGAGTGCTGAAACGGCCGTCCCCCGAGTCCGAATAGACCTCGGCCGTCAAGTAGAACTTGTAGCGGGACTCCGCAGCATCGCCGGCTTCACTGTCACTCTCGGACTGAAGCACGACGGAACCGTTCCCCGTATAGTCGAATACCGACCTGAAAAAATTGTCCCACCCTCTGTAGTGAGTGGCCGGCATGGAGATGATTTTCCGACTCACCAGGCCATTGGGACCGTAGAGAGTGGCCGTAACGGAATACTCGTGCGAAGTCAGGTTGGCGATCACGACACGGGTCCTGAAGCTCTTCACGTGCGCCGCCGTGGGAATCACGGCATGCGAAGTGGGTCGAGCGTATCCCTGCGCACTCACGTCTCGTTGCGAAACCGACGTTTCCGCGAAGGCAAGCGTCCCGAGATGAACCAACAGGGCACAACAGGCAATGAGTTGTTTCATGTCTCTCTCCTGTGTCTACCCTACGGATCCTCTCCGACTAGAGAGTGGCGGATTCCTTGGACAATCCGTCCCGAAAGGCAATAGTGAACATCCTTCCCTTTCTGTGAAAACTGCGGCGATACCTCTTTTCATTCTAGCAGTAATTTACGGGAGGTAATTCGGCCGCTTTTCACAGAGGTATTACTTGGCGAGAACGGCAACGGGCTGCTTCAGCGGCACCCGGAACCCCACCCTGGTGCGGCCGTCGGCGGATTCCACCTGGAGCCGACCCTTCTCCCCATAGCAGAGTCGCAGCCGGCGGCGGACGTTCTCAAGGCCCTGTCCTTCTTCCCGAGGCCCGGAGGACTGAAATCCCGGGCCGTCGTCAGAGACGGTGACCTCGAGGACGCCGTCCTCCACGACGGCCTCCAACCCGATGCTTCCGCCCTCGGCCATTCTGCTGATCCCGTGCTTGACGGCATTCTCGACCAGGGGCTGGATCGAAAGGGCCGGGATTTCCACCCCGAGGGCCTGGCGGCTGACATCAATCCGGGTGGCCAGGCGGCGCCCCAGGCGCAAGCGCTCCACCTCCAGGTAGGCCCGCACAGTCCGAAGCTCCTCTTCCAGCGGCACCTGCTGGCGATTCCCCTGAAGCAGGTAGCGAAATATCTCGGCCAGGTTGACTACGGTGCGGCGGGCTTCGTCGGCCGCCCGGGGAATGAGGCCGTAGAGGGCATTGAGGGAGTTGAAGAGGAAGTGGGGATTGATCTGCGCCCGCAGCGCCTGCAACTCGGCCCGGGTGGCCAGACCCTGGAGTTCGGCGCGCCTCCGGCGAGCCACCTGCGCCACCACCTCGGTCGCCAGGCGGTTCAGATCCTCCAGGTCTTCACTGAGATAGCGCCTGCCGGCCAGCCGGGCGCTCAAGAGCAGCACCTTCCGGTCTCCCTCGGCAAACCGCAACGGCACCGCCACCTCGGCCCAGCGCCTGGGGCCAAGTTCCGAACTCTGGCCTCGGTCCAGAATCTGGGGGCGCAACCCCTCCCCGACTACCGCCTCCGCAATTTCACCTTCCTCCAAGAGTTCCACCCGGCGGGCCTTGGCGAAGGCGGCCACCTCTCTGGCCGCCTGCTCCAGGAATGCTTCTTCGCTCCCCGCGCCGCCGGCCGGTGCCTGCAGCCGCTGCAGCGCCGCCCTCAGGTTGCCCCTGCGGAAGACACTCCGCTCCACCCATCTCTGAAGGTGGCCGCGAAACGCGGAAAACCCAAGCAGGGCCAGTCCCACGCCGGTGATGGTCAGCGCCAGTGAGAATCCACCGTGCGGGGAGGCGGGATCGAGCTCCAACCGGCTCAACAGCCCGATCAGGCCCACCGCGAAAACCACCGCCAGCAGCGCATTCCCCAGAAAGCGAATGAAGACGTCCAGCAGCAGAAAGCGGTAGTCCTGCAGCAGCACCACCAGCGCCAGCGGGATGCCGGCATGGTGGACCAGGAGCTCATGGGCCCAGGCATCGGTTCCGTGGGTCTCGCCGAAGTGGGCGAAAGAGACGGCAAACAGGAAGAGAGCCATGGCGCCCAGCATGCGCATTCCCGCCCCCTTGCGCTGCTGCTGGTCCCTCCAGAGGACCAGGGCCGCCAGAACGGCCAGGGCGCCGAATCCGAAGGTGATCAGCCGCAGCCCGAACTGATGGGAAGCGACCCCGGTACCGAAGATTTCAGCCAGGTGGATGCCGCAGGCCAGCAAACCCACTCCGTAGCCGATCCAGCAGAGCAGGGATCGACGGGAGCCCAGCGAGACGTGCAGCAGCACGCTCGGCAGCAGACTCAAGGTGGCGAAGCTTCCCGCCACCATCACGCGCCGCGCCAGGCTGGGTGAATCGGCCGCCGCCAGCACTCCCAGCGAGCCGGCGTTCCACAACAGGGCCAGCAGGGCCGCTCCGCCCGGCAGCCGGATGTCCCCGAGGAGAGACCGCCGGCGGCTGCGCCAAAGGAAGTAGAGAAAACCGCTGAATGCCGCCAGCCCAAAGATGTGCCCCAGGGTATTGACCAGCAGCGGCAGGTGAATGGCGGGTGTATGGTCCATGGATGGCGCCTGCTCTCATCAGTATACGATCTGAACGGTCATTTTCCATCGGGTCGGTGTCGCTGGTGCATAATAGGGACTTGGGAGAAAGGCCGAGACTCTCCTGGATCGCCCGTCGGGCAGGGCCTGCCGCACAATCCAGCGGGGCCGCCGGGGGGTTTGGTGGGCACCGCAGGTCGGATCCAGCCCGTCCCGGTCCGACGTTTTCCGCCCACGGGTCGGATGGGGCCGCCGGTGCGGACGATCCTCCCGCCGGTCGAAACCCCTTCGGCCTTGAACACGGAATCGGCTTATAAGACCAAGCAGTCATGCCTATGAAAGCCCTTCGAACTCTGGTGGTGGAAGACGAACCGGTTTCCCGGCGGGTGCTGCTTGAGGATCTTGCCGAGATGGATGACATCTCGGTCGTCGGCGAAGCCGAAAACGGCCAGCAGGCCCTTCGGCAGATCGAAAAGCTGCGGCCGGACCTGGTCCTGCTGGACATCCAGATGCCCTTGATGGACGGCTTCCAGATGCTGCGGCAACTCCGGGGGCCGCTGCCCTCCATCATCTTTGTGACGGCCTACAGCGAGCATGCCCTCAACGCTTTCGAGGTTGGCGCGGTCGACTACCTGCTGAAACCGGTCAGCCCGGATCGGCTGCAGACTGCCGTTGGACGCGCCCAGGCGGCCCTGGGCAATCGGCAGGAAGCCGTGGAACGGGTAGCTCAAACGCTGGGGGCAGCCACGATCGGGGAGAAGCGCGGCGTGGTGAAGATCGTGGCCAGGAAGGGCGAGGACTACTATCTGCTGGATCCGGATGAAGTGTTTGCTTTCCAGGCCGACCGTGAAATCGTCTGGGTCAGGACCCGCGACAAGAGCTACATGGCCACTCAGACCCTCCAGGCCATCGACGAGCGCTTCAGCGACACCCGGTTTCAGCGGGTCCACCGGGGCGTTCTGGTCAACCTGGACAAGGTCCGCAGGATAAGCCCTCTCAGCAGCCAACGCTGGCTGCTGACCCTGACCAACGGGCTGGAATACACCGTGAGCAAGCGGCAGACTCCGCTGCTCAGGAACATGCTGCGGTAGGCTACAGGACATACCTCGTCAGATAGAGGGTCGCCGCCTCACCGAGTAGTACGGCCAAAATGAAAAGGGCGATGGCCAGGCCGCCCCTCATGTTGCAGGATACCGAGAAGGCCTTCCACATCAAGGCCACCATCCAGACCACCCCGCCCAAAGTCACCAGGATCCCGGCGACAAGTCCCGTCAGGGTGTTTCCCTCGAGCTCACCGCCCAGCAGGACCGCGGCCATCCCGTCGAAAGCGTCCTGGATCAAGGGAAGGTTGCAGATTGCGGCCGCCAGGAGCAGGGGCATCCGGGCCATGGCCTGTGTGCCTGCGACGTCGATCAGGCGAACGGCGCTCTTGCTGAAGAGCAGAGCCACCAACACCAACAGCAGGGTGAACACGGCCCAGTTCACCAACCCCTCCACGACCGGCACCCACAGCGCAACCTCGTTGCCCGCATGAACGTCGAGCAACCCGTCGAAGCGAATGCCGGCCCCGGCGGCCGCCAGTCCGGCCACCACAATCCCGGCGAGACCGATAATCAGGGAGCGGGCTCCGGCGATACGAACGAAGGGATTGAAGAGCCAACGCCCGATGGTCATCTCCTGTTGCATCTCCTGATGGGTCGAGGGGCTATTCTCCATCTTTCACCTCATTTCCGTCGGGAGCCTCTATGGCATCGCCCAGCAGGGAAATCAGATCGTCCAGCCGATTGCGAACGGTCGGATAGGATACCCCGTAGAGCCTGGCCATCTGCTTGAGGCTCCCGCTGCTCAAAATGAATGACAGGGCGAACTGCTGGTCGTCGTCGGAGAGACGGGCGAGCGCCGGCAGCGGGTAGTTCCCGCTTACCCGGGTCTCACAGCCCGGGCAGGCAAGCTGGGCCACGCGCAGGCCGGCTCCGCAACTAGGGCAGGATTTGGGTAGCTGTCCTTGCATGGAGTCACTTTTACCACAAATATTAATTATATTAAATATTTAATTTATAAAACGTACATGATTATTAATTATATTAATGAGCGTTTTGCAAAATTCGCAGCGGGGCAGGTCATCTTGCCTGCATACCTGAGTTCCTGCCTTTTTCAATATCAGTTGCGACCTGGCGAAAAAGGCTGTCGAACCACAAAAGGCACAATTTGTGTTTTTTGTGCCTTTTGTGGCCATTCCCGGCAAACGTCCCGCCGCCGAATTTTGAAAAAGGCTCTAATGTCAACCCATTTGACCGGACTGAAATCCCCGCACGCGAGCTTTTGGCCAAATGAGTCCCGGTCTGTCAAATCAAGGGGGAATAGACCTGCTCGGTCCTTGCGAGTGCGACTTGTACAAGGCTTTCAAATCGGAGTTATTCGAATGGCACCTCTAGCCCGCATTTCTCACCAGGGGGCATGATCATGGCGCAGGAATTTTCCCTTCAGCGCGTGCTCGCGACCGAAGAGCGTAGCGGTTTCTACGGTCGAG
>JAPVWS010000036.1 GCA_027493295.1 Candidatus Versatilivorator vitaminiformans
TACGGCCCATTCCAGAACCGCACGCAGGCGCAGGCGCACCCGCCGGGCCGTGTCCGCCTTCCGGTGCCAGATGGGCGTGAGGATCTCAAGCACGTCGGCACTGCTGACCTCAGACACCGGCACCTTGCCAATGCGCGGGAAGGCCACCCGCCTCAGGCTCGACAGCCACTCCTGGGCGTGTTTCCGGTTGCGCCAGCCGGCCTGCTTCTGTTCCAGCACAAGAGCAGCAGCTTCGGCGAAGGTGGGGATGCCCTCCGACCGTCGCTTCTCCGCCAGAGGGTCTCCTCCCTGGCGGGCGAGCTTGCGGTTGGCGAGAGCCATCTCCCGGGCCTCGGCCAGGGGAACGAGGGCGAGGGGGCCGAGTCCGAGCTCACGGCGTCGGCCACGGATGACAAGGCGTTGAATCCAGCTGCGGGTTCCGCTGGGCTGGACGAAGAGGTACAATCCGTTTCCATCGGCGTGTCTTCCGGGCGGAGCGGAGCGGAGGAAAGAGGCCGAGAGGGCCTTTTGGGGATGGCGGCCCTTGCGCTTCGTGCCGGGTAGCAGCCGGGTGGAGTTGATTACTGCATCCATTCCCACATTATATGGGGGATGGCAGTGGATTGCAAGGGATGAAATGAGCGGGTAGGGTCATTGGAAGACACAGATAACATACTGACAATAAAGACAGTTATGAACAATACTGGACGGCGATGAACGACTCTGGAACTTTCAATGCCGCCGCATTCGCGGCTGGGTTGGTGCTGAACCCATACGACCCCGGGCTGCCGCCTCCGTTGCCCAGAGGACTCCGCCGTCGCTGCCAAGCTCGACGCCTCCCGGGCTCCTCCTGGCTCACCCCGCAGGCGACCCTGAGCCGCAGCTACGCAGCTCTATAAGGATGGCCCGTAGGTGCGTCTCGCCGGGTAACCCACGTCAACCGCAGCATTCGCAGCTCTCCCCGAACCCACAACACTGCAAGAGGAAACGTGCTTTTCTATTTGGAATGATGCCCCGGGCAGGACCCCGGGGGGAGCCATTGGAAAACGTCACATAGGGGAGACGCGGGCGTCCCCTACGGGAGTAGAGACGCGAATGCGGCAGCAGCAAACACCGGCAAACCCAACTCGAACGCAAGCCCGTTACTCATCTGCAAATACGCTGCATGAGCCGAATTCCTTGACAGCCGTGAATGCGGCGACAACAGGTAGCCGCGGGCGTCAGCCCATGGGGCGCTCCTGCCCCAAATTAGCGGTTTTGTGGCCTTATCTCACTTGCCTCCGCCAACGATGTCCCATAGAATTTTCTTCCCCACTCGATGAGTCGAACCGGAGGCCGGCATGATCGTGGATGCTCACCTGCACGTATGGAAGCCGGCGCCCGACTTTCCCGACCCGGGGGCCACCACCGTCAGCCCCCAGTGCGACGTGCCCCTGGAACTGTTTGCCCAGTACATGGATGAGTACGGGGTGAACCGGGGAGTGCTGGTGCAGCCGCTCTATCCCGGTGAGGACAACAGCTACGTGGCCGACGCCGCCGCGGGCCAGCCCGACCGCTACAAGGCGGTGTGCGTGGTGGATCCCCGCAAGCCGGATGCGGCCGATCGGCTGGAGTACTGGGCCGGCGAGAGGGGGTGCAAGGGGCTGAGGCTTCGCCCCGAGGTGCCCGAGGAGGGCGAGGTCTTCGGGCATCCCTCCACCTTTGAACTGTGGAAGGCTGCCGGACGGCTGGGGGTGGTGGTGAACCTGCTGACGGGCTTCACCCACCTGCCCGCGGTGGCGGCCATGGCCCGGCGGTTTCCGCACGTGCGGGTCATCATCGACCACATGGCCCACCCTCCGGTCGGGGCAGGCCCCAGGACGGCTGTCTATCGACCGCTGCTCAGCCTGGCCGATCTCCCTAACGTCCGGGTGAAGGTCTCAGGGGCCTACTACTGCTCGCGCCAGCCCTATCCCCACCAGGACTGCGCCGAGCTGCTGCGGGTTCTCTACGATCAGTTCGGTCCGGGCCGGCTGATCTGGGGGAGCGATTTCCCCCACGTGCTGCTGAAGTCCGGCTACCTCAGGTCCTTGAAGTGGCTGGAGCGCCTGGCTCCCTTTCTTTCCGGTGAAGAGGTGTGGGCCATCATGGGTGGAAACGCCTCCCGCCTCTACTGGAAGTGAGCACCGCCCCTCAATAGGTTCGGGTCCCCGATACCCTGGTTGCCACGAAATAGAGAGACGTCCCGGTGGTGATGTAGAGCCCCCGGAAGCCTCGGCCCCAACCGCAGTTGGTTGGGGGCTCGGGGGTGACGATGGTGCCCAGGTGGGAGCCCTCGGGGGAGAAGACCCACAGGCCGCCCGGACCGCAGGCGTAGAGGTGGCCCTGCTCGTCGGTCTTGAGGCCGCCCGGGGTTCCGGGGTCCTGCGAGGGGAACTCGGCGAAGACCCGGCCGCTGTCCAGGGTTCCGTCGTCCCGGATGGGGTGGGCCCGAATGTTTCGCTGGCGGGCATCGGCCACGTAGAGCTGGTTCTGCTTGGGCCCCAGGGCCACGCCGGTGGGCCGGCCGCATTCACCGGAGGCCCGTTCCAGCCGGATGGGGCCGGGGATCTGGGATCGGGGGATGCGGTAGACGGCCGGCCGGGGCATGGAGGCAGCCTCCTGCCGGTCTCCCGGCGGGCGAACCCGGAAGCTCTCGGGAGCGGGGGTAGCGCTGAAAAAGATGCTGCCGTCGATGTTGTAGACCAGGTCGTCGGGAGCGCCCAGCGGACGGCCGCGGAAGTATTCGGCCAGCACGGTAGTGCTTTCGTCCTTTTCCAGGCGAACCACCCTGCCTGGATTCCTTTCGCACATCAGTAGTCTTCCCTGGTGGTCGAAGGTGATCCCCTGGGGCTCACCGGAGCAGACACGATAGGTGGCGAGCCTGCCGCTCACGAACCCCTCTGACCAGGGGGGAGGATTGATCCACAGGCAAATCCTGCCGCCGCGGGTATCGCTGAACAGCAGATAGCCGATGCGGCTGAAGAGCGGCCCGGTCAACCGCCCGAAACCGCCCACCACCTTGGCGATGGGGGCCCGGCGCTCCACCAGGTCGAAGAGTTGGGTGTGGTTGGCGTAGATTCCGGGGGCTCTCATCTCAGGACCCCCGGCCGCGGGCATAGTAGGAGGCTTCGGGTGCCCGGTATGCGATGTTCAGCATGGGCGTCTCGATGCGAGCCTGGCCGCGGTGCCAGGACTCCATCAGGAAGGAGAGGGCCCCGCTGGTCAGCAGGGTGCGCTCCACCGGGTAATCCAGGGTTCCCCGGGTGAACATGCGCCCGATCGAATCCACCAGCGGACTGAAGTTGTTGGAGTTCTCGATAGGGATGTAGCACAGGGTGGACCGGGGTTCCACCTGACCCTCGATCCGGACCGCGGCCAGGTACTCCGCTGCCTTGCCGCCCAGGGCCAGGGCGCTGCCGCGAAAGCCGTCGTTGTACTCCACCAGGCAGGCCACCGGTTGTGGGGCCGTCGCCTCCACCGAACCCGGCATCACCCTGGCGCCGCGCGAGAGTGCGGCCTCAAGCAGGCCCCGGCTGAACCTTCCTTCGTCGGCCGCCTTCCACACGGCATCGTCGGCCAGCAACTGCACCGCCTTCACCCCCGTCTCTCCGCCCTTGCGGCGCTCGGCAAAGCACTGCAGGGTCTCCAGCAGGTGGAATAGCCCGCCGTCGGCCACCCAGCCCCCGCCAACGGCCATGGCCTCCTCCAATGGGGTCTCCAAAGGAAAGTCCAGCTCGGGCCGGCGGAAGGTGACCGATACCGAGGAGCCCGCCATGAACGGAAATTTCAGCTCCCTGGACCAGTCGTACATCTGCCTGGACTGGTCCCAGTCGTAGGAGAGCTGCTTGTCGTTGAAGACCGGGACGGCACGGCCCGAGTGGCGGAAGACCTTCACGATCTCCTCCATGTATTGGTAGCGGGGGTAGAGCTTCTGGTTCTTGACGTTGGTGGGGTAGTCGCCGTGCTCGGCGATCAGCAGGACGCCGTCCACCGCCAGGGTGTCGCCGCCCAGGGTGAGCGCCTCCCGGATGGTAGGGTAGCGGGCCACTCCCCAGCTTCCGGCCAGGCGGGCGCCGATATCGGCGGGGTGCTCCTGCTCCACGTAGAGCGAGGCCACTTGGCAGGGAGGGGGGTAGTAGCGGTCGTTGATCCAGTAGCCTTCCAGGAAGCGGGTGATGAAGTTGTCGGCGTGGGAGCGGACGTGGTAGGTCGTCGCCAGGGCGGCGATTTTCCCGGGCGCCGAGGCCCTTGCCGGCAGCGGCCAGGGCGCCGCGGCCGCCGCCACCGCCGTCCCGGCCAGCTTGAGAAATCCCCTCCGGTCCATTGCGATCATTCTGGTATCTCCATGAAGAGCACGGATAAACGAGTTATCTACGAAGGGACATGACATCACTCTCGGGGCGCCGCGTTTACCCCCTCCGGTTCGACTGGAATCTCCGGAGAATTATTCCAATAGACAAGCACGTTTCCGCTTGCAGTGTTGTGGGTTAGGGGGAGCTGCGAATGCTGCGGTTGACGTGGGTTACCCGGCGTGACGCCACCTACGGGCCATCCTTATAGAGCTGCGTAGCTGCGGCTCAGGGTAGCCCCGGGTGGCAACCCGGGGTCGTATGGTTCCGCGCCAACCTAGCCGCGAATGCGGCGAATAGGAAGCACCCGTCCCGCGAAGCATGCCTCCACAATAAAGCGGATAACGTCCCCAGCTCCCGGTTTCGTATCTGTCTACTCCCCCTTCCCGATGCGTGGCAGACCCTCTCGAATCCCCACCTACCCCTTAGTGTGTCTTCGTGGATAACTCTCTTCCAACTCGACCTCTCGACACCCGCCTCACCTCCCAATAACCGCCGCATGCACCATGTTGGAGACGCTCTTGAGCAGGAAGCCCTCCTCGTGGGCGGCCGTGCGGGTGCTCAGCAGGACGCAGATCAGTTGGCGCCCGGGGTCGGCCCAGGCCACGGTGCCGGTGATGCCCACATGCCCGAAGGTGCCGGCGGTTCCCAGGTCTCCGAAGTAGTTCCACACCGGAGAGTCCCGCAGGGCCCATCCATATCCCCAGGGGGCCCCCAGGTCGCCGTTCTGGTCGCGGGTCATGGCCGCGGAGGTGGCCGGCGAGAAGATGCGCGCCTCTCCGTAGCGGCCGCCGTTCAGAAGGGTCTGCAGCAGGGCTCCCAGGTCTCCGGTGCTTGCGTGGAGGCCGCCCCAGGGGTGGCCCATGGCGCGCCAGTAGGGGGAGTTGGGCCCCCAGCGCCTGGAATCTTCGCTGTCCCGGTCTTCCTGGAAGATGGCCGTCTCTTCGACCCTCAGGCCCTCCAGGCCCAGCATGGTGCGCCGCATGCCCAGCGGCTGGAAGATCCTGGACCGCAGCAGGTCTCTCAGGCGCATGCCCGAGACCCGCTCGGCAATCTCGGCGGCCAGCAGGGTTCCCATGCTCTGGTAGGAGAACCGGGTGCCGGGCTCGAACAGAAGAGGCGTGCGCAGAGCCGCTGCCACGAATTGGCTGAGCGGCGCATGAGCCCGGCGCAGTCGGGTGTTTTCCGGCACCATGTCGGGCAGGCCGGAGGTGTGGGAGAGCAGGTGGCCGACCAGGACCCCTTCCTTGAGTCTGCCTTGAAACTCGGGCAGGTAGCGCTGCACCCGGTCGGCGAGCGCCACTCGACCCTCGTCCACTAGCAGCATCAGTCCGCAGACGCTCACCGGCTTGCTGATGGAGGCCACAATGTAGATGGTGTCCGGCTGGGTGGCGGGCGCTCCGGGACCCCGGTTCAACCTTCCGAATCCCTGGTGCAGAACGACCCTCCCGTGGCGGGCCACCAGGATGGAAGCCGAGCCCACCCCGCCACGGGA
>JAPVWS010000360.1 GCA_027493295.1 Candidatus Versatilivorator vitaminiformans
CTCGACCGTAGAAACCGCTACGCTCTTCGGTCGCGAGCACGCGCTGAAAGGAAAATTCCTGCGCCATGATCATGCCCCCTGGTGAGAAATGCGGGCTAGGTGAAGCAGCCCCCGTAAATGGCCCCGGTTCGGAACGGATTCGGCGATCCTCATCCCGGGACGGCGTGGAGATTAGCATGCCGCCGCCGATTTGTAAACGCGGTCCCGACACGCGGTCGCCAAGATGAAAACAGGAAGATGGCGGCCGTTACTGCCCATCCGGGCCGGCCGGGTCGCCCCCGGCTCTCAGAACGGACCGGATGCCTTCAGCCACCTCGGGCGACGGGAACCCGGTCTCTCCCGTCACGATCAAGGCAAAGTTGACCGCCAGGATTTCTTCGGGGTGAATGATGTAGGAGCTGTTCCTGCCGATCTGTTCGAAGAACCCCGACACCTCCTTGACCTCGACCAGCTTGGACTTTGAGTCGGCCGGAGCGGAAGCAGCGGCGCCCTCGTCTTCCACGGCTTCCAGCAGAAGGCGAAACTGCAGATACTTGAAGAAGCTGCCTCCCTGCAGGGGGTCGTAGCGCTCGCTCCTGGAGTAAAGTACCGGGACTGCCCAGAACTGCCGCCCCTCATGTTGCACGCGGATGCGGTGGGCGTTGACCGGAGCATCCGGGTTGGTGATCCTGCGCCGGGCGAGGGGCTTCGGCAACTCGACCTCCGGACAGCGCTCGAATCCAATCACCCGGTACAACCGATCCCGGATGTCCCGGTCGTGACGGGACAGAATGTGAAACAGCTCATGGGCAACCAGTTGGGCGAGCTCTTCCGGGGACTGGCCGAGCCTGGTTCGGGGCAGCACGACGGCCTTCCCCCGGGTATAGGCTGCTCCTCCTTCCTCCTCTCCAGTGGTATGGACGAAATGAACGCTCTCCGGCCAATTCAGGGGATATTCACCCAGTGCGGGGCGAATACGATCGAAGGCCTGCTCGACTCTTTCCCTGTCCGCGCTATCCCATTCGATGACCTCGCCGGCGACAAAGTTCAGAAACTCGGTCTCGGACACTTCCCGGTCCGTCTTCAGCCGAGCGGCCCGATCGAACGGGCTCAGGCGTCGGACAAAGCCATCCCGGGTCCGAAGGATCTCTCGGCCTTCTTCCAGTGACGCAAAAAGGAAACTGATGGAAGGCGCCGTCTCCGTCTGCGCCAGGGCAATGGTTGCCCCCAGGCAGACCAGGCCGGCCATGCAGAAGCGATGGGCCATTTCTTACCCGACTTCCTGGTGTTCTACCACCGCAGGATGGAGGCGCCCCAGGTAAATCCGGAGCCGAAAGCCGCCAGCACCACCACGTCTCCGGGTTGGACCCTGCCCGCTCGAACGGCTTCGTCCAGCGCGATGGGAATGGATGCCGCCGTGGTATTGCCGTACCGTTGAATGTTGCTGAACACTCGTTCCGGCGGGATTTTCAGGGAACGCACCACCGCTTCCGAAATTCGCAAATTGGCCTGATGAAGGACCAGAAGGCCGACATCCTCAATTTCCAGGTGGTTTTCGGCCAGGGCTTCCCGGACGCTTTCCTGAAGGCGGTCGACCGCATGTTTGAAGACATAGCGGCCGTCCATGTGCGGAAAGTGGCGGCCCTCTCTCAGCATCTCCTCCGTCAACCGAGGGTGTTCCAGCGAGGTCGGCGCCTCCAACCACAGTTTCCGGGCATATTTCCCCTGGGCGTGCAGTGGGCTGGAGAGGATTCGACGGTTTCCGTTCTCCGAGCGGCCCACGACGACGGCCCCAGCGCCGTCACCGAAGATGACTCCAACATCCCGGCCGTGGGTATTCATCTCGAGTCCGGAAGAATGGACCTCGGCGCCGACCACCAGGATGTGGCGATAGGTGCCGGTCCTGACGAACTGGTCGGCGATGGAGAGACTGTAGACGAAACCCGTGCACTGATTGCGGACATCCAGGGCTCCCACCGTGTCAAGGCCCAGCTTTTCCTGCAGCAGGCAGCCGCAACCCGGAAAGTTGTACTCGGGACTCAGGGTGGCGAAGATGATGAAGTCGATCTGATCGGGGGTCAGCCCGGCAGACTGCAGGGCCCGGTGGGCGGCCTCTAAACCCAAATCGGTGGGTCCGACCCCCGGCTCCACGAAACGCCGCTCGCGGATTCCCGTCCTCTGCCGGATCCATTCGTCCGAGGTGTCCATCACCTCTTCCAGATCGGCGTTGGTGACGATCTTTTCGGGCAGGAAGCTTCCGGTACCCAGGATTCTGGCGTTAAACATGGCGTTGGGTTTGCTCACACCTGCGAAGATCGGCCCGAGAACCGGTTTCTACGTCAACGACTCATCAGGCTTGCCGGAGTTACCTCGGCTGCTCCCGGTAATAGAGCATCAGATCCGTCCCCTGTGGAGTGGCGCCGACCTGCCGGAGCATGGCGGCAATCTGTCCACGGTGATAGCTGGAGTGGTTGACGACGTGCAGCATGGACCGCCAGAGCCGACTCGAATACCTGCTCCCCTGGGGGGTGGTCAAGGCGATGGATTGCTGCAGACCGGCGACGTCCAGTTCATCGACGAAGCCGGCAAGGGCGCGATCGACTTCAACCCAGCGACGGTTGGCTTCTTCGGGACTCGCAAAGGCTTCGGAGGGCAGGGGCCTGCTGGCCGACTGGCCCTTCCAACGTCTCAACCAGTTCCACTGGGCTGACACCAGATGAGCCACGGTCCCCTGCAGTGAACCGAAACTGGCGCCCAGGTCGCGTTTGAAGACTTCCGGATCCAGGTCCCGAATGGAATTCCTGACCCGCCCATTGG
>JAPVWS010000361.1 GCA_027493295.1 Candidatus Versatilivorator vitaminiformans
GCGCCATCACCTACCTGGGCGCACCGCAGGTAGCCTACGAGGAGAATGCCGCTCTGGTTGTGGGGCTGCCGGCTACCCTGCTGGCCGCGCCGCTGGTCATTCTGCTGTTTTTCCCCATCTACCGCAGGCTCCGGGTCACCAGCATCTACGAGTACGTGGGCTTGCGCTTCGGGAGCCGATCCCGCTACGCCGCTTCCTTCTTCTCGATACTGCAATTATTGGGCTGGATGGGCATTGCCCTCTATGCGCCGGCCCTGGCGCTTTCCACGGTCACCGGCCTCGACCTCTGGAGCGCGATCATTGTCATGGGCCTGGTGGCCACCGCCTACACCACCCTGGGCGGGATGGCTGCAGTGATCTGGACCGACGTGGTGCAGTTTCTGGTTCTGGCCTTCGGAGCAGTCCTGATCACCTTTTCCCTGGTAGAGCGCGTGCCCGGGGGGATGGACCGGATCTTGGAAATGGCTTCCGTCAATGACAAGCTGCCGCTGCTGGATCTGACCTTCAGCTTCTCGGAAGTCAACGGACTGACGGTGGTGATCTGCTATTTCATCATCGCCTTCGGCCAGTACGGCACCAGCCAGGTACCTGTCCAGCGGTTGCTCTCGATCAAGACGTTTGGAGGAATGGTCAAGGCGCAGATCCTGGATCATGTTTTGGAAATCATTCTTCTGGCGCTCCTCTTCTTCATCGGGTTGGGGCTATTCGCTTACTTCTCCCTGTTTCCGGAACGCCTGGCCGAAGGGATCGGCGGCGACAAGATCCTCCCGTTCTACATCATCCATGCCCTGCCGGCAGGAATCTCAGGCCTGATCATCGCCGCCGTCTTTGCCGCTGCCATGTCCACCGTCGACTCCGGCATTCATTCCATGAGCACCCTGATCCTGGTGGACTTCATCCAGCCATTGAGAAAGCGCGCCCTGGATTCCCGCCGCAGTCTCCGGATAGCCCGCGGACTGACCGTCGGCCTGGGGCTGCTGGCCACCGCTTCCGGCCTGCTGGTCTCTCAGATCGAGGGGATCCTCAAGGCGATCAGCATGGTGGGCGGCTACGTGGCCTCACCCGTCACCGCCCTGTTCCTCTTGGGGATTCTGACGCGCAGGGGAAATTTCGGCGGTTGGCTGATCGCCACCTGCCTGGTCAGCATTCCCTCGCAGGTTTACATCCAGAACTATTCGGACACCCACTGGATATTTTACGGGGCACTCGCGATGGTCATCTGCCTGGCAGTCTCCTACCCTTTCAGCCTGATTTATGCCAAGCTAAGGCGCCTCCCGCCAGCCGACCGGGAATACACCCTGTGGCGCCGCAAGACGGCTGCGGAAGTGCCCGGATTGCAGGAACCTTGACGAGCCAGAAAACTCCGCCCCGAAGCAACCTTGAGGAGGACCCGGTGCAAACCAGAAGAGAATTTCTCAGAACCTCGGCCACCTCCCTGAGCCTGGCAGGCGCCCAGGGCCTCAACCCGTCCCGCGCCGCCCCGGCCCAGGGCTCCGGCGGCAGCGGCAAGCGGCCCCGGCTGATCTACAACAACGACGGCGACGACAGCTACTCCCCCCTGGCCACCACCCCCGAGGGATTTCTGGCGCGACGGATGAAGACCCTGCCGGGCACCCACGTGGACAGCATCTACTACTGCGGATACGTAACCAGGCGCCACTGGGAAACCACCTATCCCATGGGGCCGGAAAACGATCCCATCCGGGTCACGGTGGATTTCGCCCGACGGCACGGCATGGAGTGCGTCTTCTCCTTCCGCATGAACGACATCCACGACGCGTTCATCCCGGGACGGCTCAACCATTTCAAGCGTCGACACCCTCAGTTTCTGCTGGCAAGCATTTCCGATTCAGACTCCTTTCAGCCCTTCCTGCGCTGGAATCGAAAGGAGGGCGAACATCCCCTGAGGCCGACCCGGGAAGCCTTCGGCATCCGTTCCTCCGAGTGGTTCAGTTGGTGTGCGGTGGACTACGCCCATCCCGAGGTGCGCCAACGGTACCTGCAAGCGATCGAAGAAGCCTGCCAGCGCTACGACCTGGACGGCGTGGAGCTGGACTGGTGCCGCCACCCCTTCTTCTTCAAACCGGGAACGGAGAGACAACACGTCCCGCTCTTGACCGACTTCGTGCGAACGGTGCGCCGCCGCCTGCGGGACATTTCGAGGCAGAAGGGCAAGACCATCCAACTGGCCATGCGCGTGGCCGACACGCCCGAACTCTCCCTGAACAACGGGGTGGACGCCGCCTCCTGGATCGAGGAAGGACTGGTGGACCTGCTGGTTGCCGGCGCCGGCTATGTCCCCTTCACCACTCCGGTCGAGACCTGGATAGAACTGGGCCATAGGGCGGGCATCCCGGTCTATCCCTGCCTGAGCGGCTCCACCCGGGCTTTCCAGGATATTCGAGCGGCTCGGGCCGCGGCTCAACGCTTCTGGTCGGCAGGGGCCGACGGCCTCTACTGGTTCAATCTCTTCGTGATGTCCGGCATTCGCGGTGGCAGGGGCACCCCCGAAATTCACGACCCCCACCAGCAGCAGATCGCGGAGGAAACGGGAGAGGCTGCGGTACTGTCCCGCCTGGACAAGCTCTACACCGTCGACCGCACCCAGGAAGCCGGCTACATCGCCCACATCTGCCCTCCGGCGCCGCTCCCGGTGACTTTCTCGACTGCCTCGGGCTCACAAGAGAAGCGGATCCCCATTCCTGTCGGGGACGACTTGAAGGAGAGTGCCGGCGGCAGCTCACGCCCGCAGACGGAATTGCGTATTGGATGGTCGACGCCGATCCGGCCGGATCAGGCCGCCTTTGAGATCAACGGGGTTCGGCTTGCCCCCGCTGACGGCATTCGACGGCCGGGTTCCGGCGGCACAGCCTGGATGGATTGGAAACTGCCCCCCGGCCGGATCCGTCGGGGAACCAACGATTTGACCGTCCGGGTCCAACCCGACTGCCCAGCCGGCTTGACGCTTGAGGAAGTTCACCTGGCTCTCACCTACCCGAATTGAAGAGTGGAGAGCGATTGGATCCATGCTCAAAGCATCCGGTTGACCTCGTCGCCGAGCATGGGTAGATCCCTGATTGACATCGATGCGGAGGAAAGACGGGATTGTATGTCGATGGTCTGGGCTGGATCGTTCCGGACGAGAGTTTTCACCCCCTTGAGTTCGACCATTACCTTTTATTCGGCAAGGACTCCAAAGCCGGCTCCCAAGCTCATCTATCGTTTCAATCCCGCACTTGATCATCGACCCTGTCAGCTTCCTGGGGAGAGGGGACCCACCGCCGCCTTTGGGAGAAGTTCCGCCAGTCGGGCCTGCATGTCCCCTCCTCGCACGGCCCGTCGTCGGCGGCGCACGGGAGGCGGACTCCCCACCATTTGTAAAGAGGTGCGACCCGTTTTGGATGGCGTCGCTCCTTCCACGGTGATCCCTGGCGGGAAGGCCCTGACGCTGGTCCACAACGGGCGCGCCAAAAAGCGCCAGTCAGAGACTCACCTCGCCGCCGATCGGTTCCTCACCTCCAGGTTCTTCAACGCCACACGCCGCGCCCATAACGGCGTAGTGAGGGCTTCCTTGCCGGACATTGCGCGGCGCTTTACACCAACTGGCTCAGCACGGTGGCCAAGTCGAGGCCGACGCTCACCTGCAGACTGGCTGCGACCAATTGGGAGATGGGGTCCCGCAACAGCTAATTCTCTCGATTCAATGCCTCTCGATTATTCAATCCCCCTTGGGTTCGGTCCTCGGACCGAGATCCGGTTCCTCCTCTAGCCCCCATTTCTCACCAGGTCGCTGGTGGCGTGATGAAAAGGAGTTGATTTTCAGTACCTTGATAGGCTCCATGTAAAGGGCTTGGGCGTAACAGACGGCGCTGGGCATGCCCTGGCTGGTCTTTTTCCCTTCAGCGCGCACATGCTCCCTCGACCGTAGAAACCGCTACGCTCTTCGGTCGCGAGCTTGGGATGAGAATTTATTCTTCATTCACTAATCTGCCACTGAAGCTCACTTTAACTACATTATTGTTTCGTATCATTCCTCCGCACAAAAAGGCCTGCAAGGAGGATTCCATGAAGCCAGGGCGGCGGCGGAGAACCAACGCCGTGTCAGTGTGGCTGGTGGCCGCAATCCTGTGCGTCCTGGCGGGCCATACTCCTGTCCGAAAGAGCGGGGCGGCGGACCGAGAAGCATTTGCAGCTCTCTCCAACGCCCTGCCGGCGGCCACTGCCCCCTCGTCTTGCAGCAAAACGGTTACCGCATAGGAACTACGGTTGGCGGCAAGCGCGAATCCAGGGCCGGTGACCTCTTTTTGAGCAACAGGGGAGTGCCCGGGCAGCATCTGGATCGTTGTGGAATAGTGAACCTCAGCAAGGAGATCAAAGAGATGACACACACGGAGAGATGGATTCATTGGGGCGTGGCCGCGGTGCTGGGGGTGGGCTTGCTGGCCGTACCTTCGGCGTCCGCCCAATCCTTTTCAACAACTCGCCACATTCCGCACATCGCGCAGGGCGCGGGGTGGTCTACCGAGCTTCATGTCTTCAACCTCTGTTCCTCTTCTGCACGATACCGCATCTTGTTGACGTCCAAAGAAGAGATTCTCGGTATGTTCTTGTTCGGCTTGTACGACCCGGGCGGCTATACGGTGAGCCGCCGGACCAACATCGGCGGGGTTTTGGGCCAGCCGATCAACCGGGAGACTCAAATTTGGGTTTTCCCCAATCTGGAGCCGGACGTGAACCAGGGCTATGCGCGGGTGTTGGACGAAAGTGGCGGCACTTCCGGCGATGCTACAACCGACGGCGGCTGCGTCACGGTCGACGTGGTTTACAAGCAGCACTTGCCGGGCGGGCAGATTCGAAGCACGGCCATTCCGATGCAACGTTTGTCGAAACGGGGTTCCGTTCTTCGGTTTGACAACCGGGGGGGCTGTACCACCGGCATAGCCATCCTCGGCAATGGAGGGTCGGTTCGCCTGGAAGCGGTGGATTCGTATGGAAACACTCTAGGGCAGGTTCATCTCGGCGCTATCCGACACACGAGTTTCCCCTTGGAGCAGGATCTGCCCGTGCAGGAGCGCCATGGCACGGTGCACATTGACGGGGAAGTCGGCGTGCTGGGGCTTGAATTCTGCGACAGGAAACTGGGGCAATTCCGCCTGCCGCATCCCGTCCCGTAGCAGCGGCTCCCGTTTCTCCTCCTCATATCCAGGGCTGGCCAAGGCCAATCTGAGCGGTACAAGGCCGAACCGGGGCGGTACACGTCGGTGCACCACCGAGAATAACGACAGGTTGACCGTCGACCACTGCTGTTTTCACCTACGGACGATGTGGGGAAATGGTTTGGAGCGACTAATGGCGATCGTAGGCATTTTGGTGTGCAGGGACCCTCACTCGCAGCTCAAAATGCCACCATTTCCTTCAAGAATGCACAAGCCAAGTAGAAGAGTCGGCTGAACAGGGCTGCGCCCTGCCCTGGCGGCAAGCAACGTTAACCCTCAATAAGCTACTAAGTACGGTAAGTGTAAGGAGCACATCCATGCGACAGCCCCTGTCGCTTGTAGCTGAACTCTGCCTGAGCGGAATGATCCTGACAGCCCCGGCATGGCCGCAAACCGGAGGCGAGTGGATGATCGACACCATTGCGGGCCGCGGGTTCGGGGACAATGTGCCGGCGTTCGAGGCAGATCTGCGCGGGCCTGCAGGCATGGCAGTGGACGGGCACGGCAACCTCTACATCGCTGATAGAATCAACGCGCGCATCCGCCGGGTGGACACGCGCGGAATCATCACTACGGTCGCAGGGAACGGAGAGTGGGGCTACGCCGGGGATGGCGGTCCGGCCGTCCAGGCGCAGCTACTCTTACCCCAAGACGTGGCGGTAGACGGGCACGGCAACCTCTACATCGCCGACACCAATAACAACCGCATCCGCCGGGTGGATACCCGGGGAATCATCACCACATTCGCCGGAACCGGAGATTCTGGCGTCACCGGTGGAGGCTACAGCGGAGACGGCGGTCCCGCAAGCCAAGCCCTGCTGCACGGTCCAAGGGGCGTAGCGGTAGATCGTGCCGGCAATGTCTATATCGGCGACACACAGAACAACCGCGTCCGCCGGGTGGATACCAGGGGAATCATCACCACATTCGCCGGAACCGGGGCTCGCTTCTCCTCTAGAGGAGACGGTGGCCCGGCGAGCAGGGCCGATCTTTGGCATCCCAGTGGCTTGGTATTTGACAACGCCGGGAACCTCTACATCGCCGCTAGTGGCAACCGGTCCATCCGCCGCGTGGATACCAATGGAATCATCACCACGATCGCTGGAACCGGTGAGCATGGCTTCAGCGGGGACGGTGGCCCGGCGGTCCGGGCTCAACTAGCCTGGACCCGCGACGTAGCGGTAGACGACAATGGCAACGTCTACATCGCCGACTACTCTAACGCACGCATCCGCCGGGTGGACGCCGGGGGGATCATCACGACCATCGCGGGAACCGGTGAACACGACTACAGGGGGGACGGCGGCCCGGCGGCCCGGGCGCAGCTACGTTCTCCTGAAGGGGTGGCGGTAGACAGGGCAGGCAACCTCCTAATCGCCGATACCAACAACAATCGTATCCGACGCGTAGATGCCAGGGGGTTCATCACTACTCTTGTGGGTGGCGGCATCGGAGGAGACCATGGCCCGGCGGTCCAAGCGCAGCTAAAATCTCCCGTAGGAGTGGCAGTGGACGGCGCAGGCAATCTCCTTATCGCCGATGGCGAGAACTATCGCATCCGGCGTGTGGATTCAAGGGGGATTATCACTACCATTGCGGGAACCGGTGCGCTGGGCTTCAGCGGGGACCATGTGCCGGCAGTCGCAGCCAGGATATCCCGGCCTTTCGGTGTGGCGCTGGACCGTGCTGGAAGCGTCTTCATTTCCGATTCCAACAACAACCGCATCCGCCGGGTGGATGCCAGGGGGGTTATCACCACCGTTGCAGGAACTGGGAAGTTTGGCTACAGCGGTGACGGTGGCCCGGCGGTCCAGGCGGGGTTATCCCGGCCCTACGGTGTCGCAGTGGACAATGCCGGCAACCTGTATGTCGCCGATCAAGGTAGCAACCGCGTCCGCCGAGTAAATGCCAAAGGGATCATCACCACCGTGGCGGGGAACGGAGAGTGGGGTTACAGCGGAGACAACGGCCCGGCAGTTCAAGCGCAGTTGCGCCGCCCCGTTGGCGTGGCAGCGGACGGCGCCGGCAACCTCTTTTTCTCCGATGGCCAGAACAACCGCATCCGCCGGGTGGATGCTTCGGGAACCATCGTCACCGTCGCAGGAAACGGTAATGAGGGTTTCAGCGGTGACGGCGGCCCGGCGGTCCAGGCGCAACTGGCCTCTCCCTCCGGTCTGGCGGTGGATGGTGCCGGCAACCTCTACATCGCCGATTTCTCCAACCACCGCATCCGCCGCGTGGATGCCAAGGGGATCATTACGACCATCGCGGGGACCGGGGTGATGGGCTACAGCGGTGACGGCGGCCCGGCGGCCCGGGCCCGGTTAAACCGTCCCTATGGCCTGGCGCTGGACGGTGACGGCAATCTCTACGTCGCCGATTCCCGCAACCACCGCATCCGAGCATTAAGGCCAGCTTCTTCTCTGCCGCCGCCCAGCCAATTGACGTCAAGGGCGGTTTCCCCCTCACAGATCGACTTGGTTTGGCAGGACAACAGCACCAATGAGACTGGGTTTGAGGTAGAGCGCCGTCAGCAGGGCTCGGTCAAGTGGGTGGAAGCCGGGACAACGGCTGCCAACGTCACCACCTTTTCGGACATGGATCTGTTACCGGCCACTGTCTATCACCACCGCGTGCAGGCCTTCAACGACACCGCTTCTTCCGCCTTCTCGAACGAGGCCATCGGCACCACTCAGGCGGCACTTCCACCGACGCTGACGCGGTTCAGCCCGACAAGCGGCCCGCCCGGGACTTGGGTCACCCTCACCGGAACCCATTTCCTCGGCGCCAGCGAGGTGCGGTTCAACGGAGTCGGTTCCCTCGAATTCGAAGTCGTCTCGGTGACGAGTATCCGGGCCGTCGTGCCTCCAAAGGCCACCAGCGGCCCCATCAGCGTGGTCACGCCGGTCGGAACGGCCGCGAGCGCCAGCCCCTTTACCGTGACGGCCGCCGGAACCGGCAGCCGTCTGTTCGTACCCGTCATCCTGACTTCGGCCGGGCGCAACAACTCCCTCTTCACCTCGGAGCTGACCCTGACCAACCGGGGAGCCGAGGAGGCCACCCTGCACTACACCTACACGGCCCATCGCGGAGGCGGAAGCGGAATGGCCACCGACAGGCTGGCACCGGGGCGCCAGAGAATCCAGCCCAACGCCATCGGATACCTCGCCGACCTCGGCATCCCCATCCCCGGCTCCGGAAACCGCATCGGGACCCTGGGAGTGGAGGTCTCAGGGTCTGCCGAGGTGAGCGTGACCATGCGAACCGCCACCGCCGTACCCGAAGGCCTCGCCGGCCTGGCCTATCCGGGCATTGACGAGGATGAGGGCTTCCAGGAAGCCGTCTACCTGTGCGGGCTGCGCGAGAACCGGCAGGACCGCTCCAATGTGGCCGTTCAGAACGCCGGGGACTCGAGCGAAGGGACCCTCATGCTGAGAGTGACGGTCTTCTCCGGAGACTCGACATCAGCGGGAATGAGCATGGTGCTGCCGGATCTCTCGCTGCCTCCCGGAGGGTTCTATCAGTACAACCGCATCCTGAAGATGGCGGGGTTCGACAACGGCTACGTGAAGGTGGAACGAGTGAGTGGGACGGCTCCCTACTACGCCTACGGGGTCATCAATGACAATTTCAACTCGGACGGCTCCTTCGTCTTTCCCCTCGCCGAATCCTCCCTGGTGGGCCGGAGCGGACAGACCCTGCCGGTCATCATAGAGAACACGGG
>JAPVWS010000362.1 GCA_027493295.1 Candidatus Versatilivorator vitaminiformans
ACGCGGGCCCTCTTCCCCGCCGCCCGCAGCAGGCTCCCCTCCCATTCGTTTTCCATCCTCAGCCCCAGGGACTTCAGGAAGCGCCGCGGCAGGTCGGCCCCAATCAAGACGAAGGCGTGGTCAAAGGGGACCGTTCGTTCTTGCCGTGAACCGTTCTCCTCAATGGTGAGACTGGCCTCCTCCTCCCCGAATTCGTTCACGTTGGAGTTGAGCAGGAGCTCCACCCGTTTTTCCTCAATGGCCTGGTTGAGCTTGCGCTCGTTGTCCTTGAAGATGCGGCTGAAGGTGTCGCCTCGATAGGAAAGAAAGACCCGGTTCTGCTCGCTCAGCGTGAGCGCCGCCTCCACGGCGCTGTTGCCGCCTCCCACTACCAGAAGGTTCTCGTTCTTGTATTTTCTGGGGGAGTAGAGCCGGTGGTAGACGGGCTCGCGATCTTCCCCGGGGACCTCCAGCTTGCGGGGGTTTCCCCGTTGACCAGTGGCCAGCACCACCCGCTTGGCCCGATAGGTTACCTTGGGGGTCGACACCTCGAAGACGCCGTTCTTCTTGCGGCAGCCGGTCACGGGTTCACGGGTGTTCAACTTCAACTGGTTGTCGGTGACGATCTGGTGCCAGCGCTTCACCAGGTCTTCCTTGGTGGCACCGTCGAGCCAGAGCTTGCCTTTGGCGGGGCGGCTGTCGGGTTCGGCGTAGACCCACTTGCCCTCGGGAAAGTTCTCGATGGTGTTGGCGATCTGTTCTTTCTCCAGCAGGAGGTATCGCATGCCCAGTTCGTTGGCCTGCAAGGCGGCGTTGAGCCCGGCGGCGCCGGCTCCCACGATCAGCAGGTCCAGCAGCTCGGGGTCGTCGCCTCCGATAGCGTCCGGCAGGGAGGCGATGTGCTCCACCACCTCGTACCCCTGGGCCATCGCATACTTGATGACCGGAGCGCCGGCCAGATCGCCGATGACAAAAAAGCCCGGGATGTTGCTCTGGTAGTGCTTGCCCAGGTAAGGCCGCTCATTGGGCCCGCTGCCCGAATGCAGCACGGACACCAGTCCCTGCTTGATTCTGTTGGCGAAAGGGATCAATGCCATTGGTTGCAGTCTCCCGGAGAGTCATTCCCCGGACGGCGCAGACGCGGGCCGCCTCGGACTGTTGCGAGGGATGCAGTTCCTTCCCGCACCCCAGGCACCGCCGGGCGGTGGGGTGGTTGACCTCCCCGCAGGCGGGGCAGGGCGCCGGAGCCACCGTCTCCGGCACCTTGACCAGTCCCTTGGGGACCTTCATGTGATCCCGGCCGGCGGGACGAGAAATGACGTAGAGATAACCTGGCAGGTTCAGAAAAAACCCGACAAAAAAGGGTGTCAGTGGGGGCAGGCCCATCGACAGGGCGCGGTAGCCGCTCAGGCCCCCGAATATCAGGCCGGACAGCACCAGCAGCCCGAAGAGAAACCAGCCCTGACTGATGCCCCCCTGAGCCGTTCCGGGCGGTGCGGAGAAGTCCTCCTGGAACAGGGCGCCCTTGGGCTGTTTGCTGGAGAAGATTCTTTCCAGGTTATTCAGGAACGGCCCGATGTCGGCTTGGCAGAGGGGAGTCCGGCGGCCGCGCACGATCAAGGCCACATCTTCGGAAGTCAGGTCTGCCCCGCAGCGGGTGCATAGTTCCGAATCCCTGGCGGGCACCCGGGAGTAAACCTGCCCCTCGATTCGACCGACGCCGCCAAATAGCACCAGGAGCAGCAGCAACGCTGTCCCCTGGAGGGTGTTTGCCAATGGCTGCGGCTTCGCGGACATGTGACCGGACCTCCATGAATAGCTTGCCCTCCAGTACCGGAGAAATCAACCCAAAGCCGCGGGTCAGCCCCGTTGCCGGGGTTCGGGTCAGACGGATCCCAATACCAGATCCACAGCCTGGTTGAGTTCCCTCAAGCCCTTCTCCACCGGGGCGCTCAAGTGGACCCTCAAAGCTCTGCGCCTTCGTTGGGAGAGCACCTGAAAATCCCCCCTGGCCTGGGCGTGCTTGACGACTCCGAAGGTGTATTTCCGACCGGGCACCGGCAAATCCGGCGGGTCCCCTCCCGTGACCTGCAGAAAGACACCGCTGTTGGGCCCGCCCTTGTAGGCCTGGCCGGTCGAGTGCAGAAACCGCGGACCGAAACCCAGACAGGTGGCTGCCCCAAAACGGTCTCGAACCCGGCGCCTCAAGCTCTGAAGCAGCTTCTGGTGAAGGGGGCTCATCTCGAGATAGGCCAGGATCGCGAAGTAGTCTCCGGGGGATAACCGCCCCAGGTGTGCCCGGAGAATGGATGCCGCGGAAGGGTTGGCCCCGGCGACCCTGGACAGCAGGCTGCGGTTCTCCTCATCGGCCCACAGGGAAATCCCGCCCTCGCTGAAAAAGGCGGTCTCCCCCGGGAATGAGCCCACCCGCTCGTAGCGCTGGGTCAAGTCTCTGGCGACCGTCTTGCTGGCTTCGACGTCGGGCTGATTGAAAGGATTGATCTCCAAGAGCGATCCGGCCACTGCGGTGGCTATCTCCCATCGAAAGACCTCCTGGCCGAGGTCATAGCGGTCGGCCATGGAGATCTGAATGACGGGATGTCCGCTCTGCTTGAGGTCTTCGACGGCCCGCTCCTGTTTTCGCTCCCGGCCGGAGTCCAACCGAAGGTGAAGGAAGATCCGGTCCTTTCCATAGGCCCTGGGAGGCGCCATCGGCTCACCTTCGACGGGAATGATGCTCTTCCCGTCCTTACCGGTCGATTCGGCCAGCAACTGCTCCAACCAGGCGCCCAATGCGGAGAGTTCCGGTGAGGTAATCAGCGTGAGCTTGTCCCTGCCTGCCTTGGTCAGGGTGCCCAGAATGACTCCCAGGGCTACCCCGGGATTGCGGTAAGCGGGCGTCTGAGGCTTGCAGGCTTGAGCCATGAAACCGGCTCGATGGATGAATTCGGCCACATCCAGTCCCATCAAGGCTGCCGGCACTCTACCGAAATTCGACAGCGCCGAGTAGCGTCCGCCGACGGCCGGCTCCCCGAAAAAGATGGATCGGAAGCCCTCCCTTTCGGCAACTGCCTGCAGCTTGGAACCGGGGTCGGTGATGGCGACGAACCGGCTTCCGGCTTCGGAAGCACCCAGGGCCTGTTTCACCTGCTCGAAGAAGTACCGTTTCAGAATGTTGGGTTCCAGGGTGCTGCCGGACTTGCTGGAAACGATGAAGAGGGTTTGTAACAGGTCGATTCGGGATTCAAAACTCAGGACTTGTGCGGGGTCGGTGGAGTCCAGGACGTGAAGTTCCGGGTATCCCTGCTGCCTGCCGAAAGTTGCGGCCAGGACTTCGGGAAAGAGGCTGGAGCCCCCCATTCCCAACAGCAACAGATGGGACAATCCCTCCAGGCGAATCTCCCGGACGAGCCGCTCCAGGTCGGGACCTGGGCCGGGTCTGTCCACCAGAGACAGCCAACCCAGCCACCTTCCCTCATCGGACCCCGTCCAGAGTGAGGCGTCTCCGGACCACAGGCGAGCGGTGTTGTCCTCCCTGTCCCAGTTCTCGAGTGCCGCCGACACGGCTTGGGCCAGCTTCGGGTTCAGGGTATGGGATTGGGAATTCAACAGAGAGGCACGCAATTGAGGGATGGCTCCGTCCCGGTGGGGTAGGTGGGGGTGTTTCAGCGATAGCGGGTTTCCAGCGCCTCGACTTTTCCAAGGCGCCGCCGGTGGCGCTCCTCTCCCGTAAACCTGGCGCCCAGGTAAGCCAGGACCACTTCTCGAGCCAGCTCGATTCCCACGATGCGCGCTCCCAGGACCAGGACGTTCATGTCGTCATGCTCTACGCCCTGGTGGGCCGAATAGGTATCGTGGCAGACGCCCGCTCGAATGCCGGGGAGCTTGTTTGCGGCCACCGAGGCGCCGACCCCGCTGCCGCAGATGACGATTCCGCGGTCCGCCTCCGCTTTCTTCAGGTGCAGACCCACTCTCTCGGCGTAGTCGGGGTAGTCCACCGGGGTGGCATCGTGGGTGCCACAGTCCCGGACCTCATGGCCCTGTTCCTGGACGAACTGCTTGATCTGTTCCTTGAGACCGAATCCGGCGTGGTCGGATCCCATGGCTATGCGCATCCTGTCCCTCGACTTTCCTGAAACCGGCGGACGGGCATCCGGTTCAGTGAAGATACCACGAAACGCGGGTTCGTGGCTGGCTTCAGCACAAGCCCGGTACTTCTGAATGACTCACATCGATGCACAGGATTTTTTCAGGAAACGGCTGGCTTTTAATCCTGAATATTCGCAAATACGCACCGCATGATCGCCCGAGCCTGCTGCTCGTGCAGAAAGCTATCGTCGAGTTAATCCTGCGCATCCTGTGCATCGATGTAAATTACAAATGAATATCGATCCCGGGTGCAAGTCTGGTTCCCCCGCCGCATCAGCCCTTGTCTTTCGGCTCGGCTTCTGTGATTCCCCTTCAAGGGAGGAGTGATGCTCAGTTATCTGTCACAATGGTGGAACGATCACTCTGTACTTGATCGGTTTTTGGGGTTAACCTTGGGCGGTTTCAGACAAACCGCCGCCACAGTTTCCATCAATACGGGACCCAGCATGGAACTCCTGACTCAACTGCCGCACCCTTTCCGGCGCCGCTACCTCCCCGAATCTCTCGATTATGAGCGATGGTCCCGGTTGGAGCCGTTCTTCCGGGCCCTGGAAGAGCGGGAGTTGGATTCCGTGGAAAGGGTGGAACAGTGGCTGCTGGACTGGAGCGAGCTGAGCGACGCCGTCGGGGAAGAGGGCTCGCTTCGCTACATCCGGATGACCTGTGACACCGAAAACCCGGAGATCGAAAAGGCCTACTTTCACTTTCTGGAAGAGATTGCGGAAAGTCTCAAGGCTGCCAACGACCGCCTCAAGCGCTGTTTCCTGGGCTCCCCGGCGAGGGGAGAGCTTCCGCCCGGGCGCTATTCCGTGTTGGACCGCAGCCTCCAGAATGACGTGGACCTGTTCCGCGAGGCCAATATCGCCCTGGAGACCCGGGAGTCCAAGGGAACCCAGCGCTATCAGAAGCTGATTGGATCTCTGACGGTGTCCTTCGAGGGTAAAGACCAGACCCTGCAGCAGATGAAGCGCTATCTGGAGTATCCGGAAAGGACCCGGCGGGAAGCAGCCTGGAAGGCGGTCGTCGAACGCCGTCTGAAGGAGCGGGACCGCCTGGAGGAGCTGTTCGAAGAGCTACTGGGAATCCGTGCGGCGATTGCCGCCAACGCGGGTTTCGATTCCTATCGGGACTACATGTTCCGCCGCCTGGAGCGATTCGACTACGGCCCCGAGGACTGCTATCGGTTTCATCAGGGAGTCGAATCGGTGGTCGTGCCGCTGGTTCGCAAGCTGCAGCGTTTGAGAGCCGAAGAGATGGGCTTGGGATCGCTGCGTCCCTGGGACTTGAGCGTCGATCCGCAGGGTCGGCCGCCGCTACGGCCCTTCGCCCAAACCGGGGAGTTGGTGGATGGCTGCGTGGCAATCTCCGGCCGCGTGGACTCCCGTTTTGCCGGATTCCTGGAAACCATGCGCAGCCACGGACTGCTCAACCTGGACAGCCGCAAGGGCAAGGCCCCCGGAGGCTACCAGTCCACTCTGGAAGAAGCCCGCCTGCCCTTCATCTTCATGAACGCGGTGGGGGTGGATGGCGACGTCCGGACTCTGCTGCACGAGGCCGGGCACGCCTTTCACGTGTTTGCGACCCAGGAAGAGGCTTTGGGCGACTATCGCCACGGGCCGATTGAATTCTGCGAAGTGGCCTCCATGAGCATGGAACTGCTGGGCGGAGAGCATCTGGAAGTGTTCTACAGCCGGGAGGAAGACCTGAAACGCTCACGCAGAAACCATCT